>NZ_JBRAKS010000077.1:0-13309 GCF_052745115.1 Candidatus Jordarchaeum sp. | reverse complement strand
TAAAATTTTAATTAATTAATCTTTTTGTTACTGCAAAACAGTGTTTTTTGGACAGACCCAACTTTATATTTTTTTAGTTTCGGCTAATTGGGTAAAATGTATGATTGGTTATTTGGTTGTAACATGATGGTTTCAATTTCTGTAATTTTGGTATCGTTGTTAAGTAACTAGTTAACAAACAATATTATTATATATTTAATTAATACATTGATATAATAGGTAAGAAAATGATAGAAGTTGATGAGAAAACCAGGGAAAGAAAGCGTTGGGTGGCTCTGATTAGCAGCGGTATAGTGGTCGCGGTTATTTTTCCGATTATTGGAATCTATGTTTCGATACTGGTCGATTCTTGGTTCAGCTTCCCAAAGTTAATTTCTGAACCATACAACTTTATCCTTGCAGCTGCTTTTTTTGCGGTTGGACTATTTTGGGCCGTATGGGCAAATATTGGCCTCTTCCGAAGAGGAGAAGGAACCCCGATACCAAGGGAAGAGATTGAGACAAGGAAGCTAGTTGTGAATGGAGCTTACAAGTACTGCCGAAATCCTATGATTTTTGGTTATATACTTATTTGGATAGGTCTCGGATTAACCTTCAACTCCGTGTTTCTCACGTTCGGAATTACTTCAATAGTAACCATACTACTTGTGGCATTTGTAAAACTCTGGGAAGAAAAAAACCTGGAGAAACGCTTCGGCAAATCCTACACTGAGTACAAAAATAGTGTTTCTTTCCTGATCCCTATGCCGCCCAAAAAACAAAAATAATTCACACAAAGTATTTTTTATATTTCATTATTAATAGGAATTGGGAATTTTGAAAAGGTTCTGGTATGTTGATGGGGAATGATTGATTGGTGGTTAGTGCTTCAATGCATTTTG
The DNA here is from genome assembly GCF_052745115.1 of Candidatus Jordarchaeum sp. Lineage (NCBI taxonomy): Archaea > Promethearchaeati > Candidatus Jordarchaeia > Candidatus Jordarchaeales > Candidatus Jordarchaeaceae > Candidatus Jordarchaeum > Candidatus Jordarchaeum sp. Next base: position 12,428 of record NZ_JBRAKS010000077.1, on the reverse strand, counting down.
ATTATATTTTTGATTTTTTTCATATTCTTTTTTGTTATCGTAAGAATCATTAGGCATTATTACCATTTTCCAATTCCGGGCTTTTTTACACAACTTATCGATCCCGATTCGCAGAAGAGTCATTCAAAGGCCGGAGGTGTTGGCTGAGCGGATGCGGCTTAAACCGGGCATGATTATTGTGGAAATTGGACCGGGTAAGGGTAACTATACTAAGGCTGTGGCTGAGAGAGTTCTCCCAGGTGGAAAGGTGTATGCTATTGATATTCAGAAATCTGTTATTGAGCGCTTAAAGAAGAGAACAGAAAAGGAGGGAATTACCAATATTATTCCCAAAATTGATGATGCGTATAATTTGTCTTTCACCAATGAAAGTGTGGATAGAATCTTAGCCATTTGTACTCTGCCAGAAATTCCAGAACCCGGGAAGGTTCTGCGTGAATTTCATCGAATTTTGAAGCCAGATGGCTTGGTATGCCTGAGTGAGGTTTTACCAGATCCGGATTACCCAAGGCGAAGCACGGAGAAGCGCTGGGCTTCTGAGGCGGGTTTTGAATTAAGAGAGGAATTTGGAAACTTTTTCTTATATCAGCTGAATTTCGGTAAAAATCGGAATAGGTTAATTAAAGGTTTGGAATGATTAAAAATTTACTTAGGTGTCTGGGAAAATTACCCCTTTTCCCCCTTCGGGATTATTAAAATCGATTGCCTCGGTTTCACACACATCCCAGCATGCCCCGCACTCAGAGCAATCTAAATAATTGACTGGCTGGTATATGTTTCCAACTCTTTGCCACACGTTTTGGGGGCATATCTCAGCGCAGTTACCGCAGGCTATGCACCTTTCTTCTATTACTCTAATAAATTGTGATGGTTCTTCCTTGTGGTGTTTTAAAGGAAATTTGTTTTATATCTCCATTTTTACATCTCTCCTCATTTTTGAAACTCATTAAACTCTTTATTTATGTGCTTGGTAATCCCAGAGCTTCCAAGCGATAAAGCAGTTTGGCGGCTTTTTCCAGTTTTCTCATATCATTCTCCTTTACCCCGTCTTTCAGCATAAATGGGACTGGGCTTGCATACCAGTGACTTGCAGCAATCATGGTGTTTATGATCTCTTCCTGTGGTCTCTTTAGGAGGTAGTCCTTTAGGGTCTGCCCGTATATTCGCATAGTTTTGAATAGGGGATCGTTCTTCCATCTGGTCTCATAATTTACTAGGGTTTCTTCAGAAGCATCTCCAGACGATATAGCTTCTGCAGCGGTTTCTGCAGCGTATTTTCCAGACATAAGGGCGAAGGCCATCCCCTCACCGATGAATGGTTGAACGAATCCCGCAGCGTGTCCAGTGATCATGAGACCGGGGGCGTATGTTTTCTCAATGATTTTTTCCGGGTCGGTTCGGATTCCCCAAGATTTTATTTTTCCTCCCTTAATTTTTTCCTTAATTATGGGTTCATTTAGAAATTCGAGGGTCTGCTGTCTAATATTGAGACCTGGTGTCATGTATCCTCCGCCCACTCCCATACTTACTCCATCCTTTAGGGGAAATAGCCAATTAAGACAGTAGTTGGAGCCTCCAAGTGTAAGGTACCATTCACACAATTGATTGAATCTTTCCTTAACAACCTTTTTTGAAAGTTGGATAAAAGCCGTAGCGTATAGTACATTATCGGTACCTGCTCTTCTTCCTAGTAATCCAGCCTTACGCGCAACAATGGAGTGAGCTCCTCCGGCGTCAATAACTACTTCTGCATAAATTTTTTCTTCCTTATCCGTGATAACGCCAACGACTCGGTCATCCTCCTTGATGATATCTATGATTGTTGTAGCAGTTCTTAACTCGGAGCCAGCATTGCACGCCTGCTGAGCATGCCAGGGGTCAAACTTTGTTCTGTGAATCGTGTACATTCCATAACCGCCCATGCCGGTTTCAAACATGCAGTACTTACCATTTCTTTGAATGTAGTAAACCCGACTACCTGGAACTTTAACCTCTATGGGCCCCTCTAGGACATAAGGAGCATAAACCGTGCCTGTGGCTGTGATTGCACTACCGCAAGCATTCTTAGTCCCGGGAGTCTGGGCCTTCTCTAATTGAACCACCTTTAATCCAAGTTCAGCACATCTTTTAGCGGCGGCTGAACCAGCCATTCCGCCACCAACAACTATTACATCATATTTCTCCATAAAATCCCTCTTTCCAGCTAGTTTTTGTTTTAAATATAAAAAATTAATGTTCATAAGAATACAAAACTTCACGGATTTTAGAAATTAAATCCTAAAATTCGCAATAATAAATTACACATTGAAAAATAGTACTCTTTAAACAAGAAAACCTTTCAGATTCAGGCGGTTATAAAAAATTGTTTTTTAATTGCTTTATTTACCTTTTCTGCATTATGAAAAACATGGCCCCAAATAATTCAGGATTTTTCTTATACATGTCTACTTCACGTTGTTCATCATTCAAAATCTTGAGAGCCTCGGGATTATTACTGTATTTTCTCCGAAGTTCATTTATTCTTTTTTCCAAAGGCTGGTAATACTCAACCCACCAAGCATTTTCTGGCAAAATGAAATGGCCAATTATCTCATAGCCACATTTCGGAATTTGTTTCAATTTATTTCCAAGATTCCTATTTTCAGCATGAATAACTAAAAAGCCATTAGTTTTTAAGAATCGTCGCCACCCCATTAATCCTCTTTTGAAACCAATAAATTGTATTGACCCCTCTGACCAAATAATGTCAAAACTTTCTTCTGGGAAATCCGTACTAGATAATGAACCTTTAACCGTTCTAACTCGATCTGAAAGCCTTGCCTGGTAATGTAGATTCGCCCGATTCTACCCCTTATTTTTGGGTTCTAAATTGGAAAATAAGCTCTATAAAAGCTCCTTTTTGAGGTAGAATCGAACGAAACTACATCGCCGCCTTGCCTCTTCAATCTTCTTATTAAGTTCATCTAACAAAGATTGGTCGATGTCTAAACCTATTATCTCGCCCTGGCTTAACCTAGCAAGTTCCACCGTTGCAACCCCGGAGCCACAGCCAATATCCAGTATGCGTGGTTTGTCCATTTCTGGAAGCATCTGAAATGCTTTTCTAGTATATTTAATAAGACGTTCTCTTATTTCATCCTTATTTAACTCGTTTAATATGTCCATTGTCCTTAAACCATGAGCATTTTTTACTAAAAAAATAATATTTGGGTGTTATTTTCCGTAAATTGATTCTCGGGCTGCTATTAACGCTTTTAAGAAATCCTCAGCCACAATTTCTGAAGTTCCCCAATTGGGATCCTGATAAGCCACCTTAATCTTCTCCAGCATAGCGTCATCATCCTTTATGGATAATCCTACCAGCGATTTTTCCACTTCCCTAAGCACCGGCACCGGTTTGGCGTAGAAGTCTCCGCAGAAGAACATATCCTTAATTATGCCATCTGGATCCACCAAAACTCTGGATTCCACGAGTTTGCCCGTTTTGTATCTACCCAACCCCATCTTATAGTTTGAGGGTGCCTCAGAGAATCTTCTCTTACTGGAGAGAGCATAAATATGTTCTTCGGACTGAAACCTTGGAGTCAATGACTCTATCATATCTACCTCCTCCTTGCTGTAGGTTCCGGGCGTAAATTCCACGCCAAATTCTTCCTGAAACACTTTGTAAACCGCACCCGAAAACTCGTAAGGATTCGGTTGATATCCGATCTCCGCCTCCACTCCTCCCTGATACTCCTCAAAGGTCTTAATCTTTTTATCCTTGAACTTTTCCGCAGGAATCCTGCCAATCTTAGGCAATATCTCCGAGCTTATATAACCGGGCATATTTGTGGAAACAACCGCGTAAATTCCAAACATCTCAGTAACTCCCACCGCACCCAACTTTCTGCCACTCCCCTCTGCCCGCACATCATCCGGAGGATAATACTTCGCATCCTCCACCCCCAAAACCTTGTAAACCTCAGTGAGAGCCTCTCCCGACTTGTGAAAAGCGTCTTCCATGGAAGAAAAAACCGAACTATCAGCAATTATTCCTAAAGCTATTAATCCGGTGGGGTCGAGGAAAATTGTTCCTCCTCCGATTCCCTCTATCCTCCTACTAATTTCAATATTATGCTTCTTAGCGAGTTCTACATCTATGTCCGTGTCAATGTCTTGGAAATAGCCGAAGGAGATACAGGGCTTGGGAAAATAGTAAATGGCAACCCCGTTGGGAATCTTGCCAGCGGCTCTATTGGATAGGGCTGCAATTGGAACAGTCATGGTCTTGGCTGCGGTTCCTTCTATGTCCAAAATAAATCTCCACTTATCACTCATTACATATACCCCATTTTTACGAATATTAAAGGAGTTACATAATTTACTGAAATTTCCATAAAAAATATATTGGTTTTTAGAGATGTTGTATGATTTTCTTTTTCTTCTGATCTTTTGCTGTTTGGGGTTTTTACTGTTTTTCTTGGGTCTGCTTTTTATGAATTTTAACGAAAAATTTATATTAAATTTTATTATATCTAGTATCAAAAAATCTAATATACAATGGCATTAAGAAATTAGAAGAGGTAATAATTATGACGACGGATTATAGGAAAATGTGGGAAGACCTAGATATAAGTATGAAAAAACACGACCAGCTATTGGCAGTTCTACCACTAGTATATCAGGACGTGTATCTCACTCAGAAAAATAGGCCCCAAGCTATGGAGTACTACGACTTTGTAATCTCCGGAGTGCATGGAATAAGGATAAAGGAGCTTTTAGAAGCTAAAGAGGGCGGTAAAAAGGTTGTGGCATATTTCTGCCTATATGTTCCTGAGGAGCTAGTTATTGCTTCTAATGCAGTTTTGGTAGGCCTCTGTGGTGGCTCAAATTTTGTAGACCAAGAAGCAGAGGAAGTATTACCAAGAAACATTTGTCCCCTGATTAAGGCTTCCTATGGGTTTAAAGCTGCCCGAATTTGTCCCTACTTCCAGGCCGCCGACATTTGTGTTGGAGAAACAACCTGCGATGGAAAAAAGAAGATGTACGAACTATTAAACGAGCTTTGCCCCGTATATACAGTGGAGGTACCTCAGAAATCAGACACAGAACAAGCCAAAGAACTCTTTTATAAAGAGCTGAAGATTCTTAAATCTAAACTGGAAGAACTTACGGGCCACAAAATTACTGTGGAAGATTTAAAGAAATCAATAAAAATGGTTAATGCAAAGAGAGCGATTCTTGATATGCTTATCAAAACCAGAAAAGCGTCACCTTCACCCATAAGTGGTAAAGATTCCCTGCTGGTTTCTCAAATCGCTTTCTATGATGATCCTCAACGATTCACTCAAAAAACCACGGAGCTGGTGAAAGAACTTGAGGAACGGATTAAGAAAGGTGAAGGTGTGGTGGACGCTAATGCTCCAAGGATAATGGTTTCGGGTTGCCCTATGGCTGTTCCCAACTGGAAACTTCATCACATAGTTGAGAGCAGCGGAGCAATCATAGTAGTGGAAGAGTCTTGTGTGGGAACAAGATATACCAGTATGGGTCAAATAGACAGCTCTGCAAATACTGTTGATGGGCTTTTGAAATCGATTGCTGAAGCTTATTTAAGCATTCACTGCTCCTGTTTCACACCGAACACTGAACGGGTAGAGGATAATGTTAGATTGGCTAAAGAGTTCAAGGTGGATGGCGTTATCCATTACACTCTACAGACCTGCCACGGTTATAACATTGAAGCCGCCAAAATTGAAAAAGTCCTCAAGGAAATCAATGTACCTATGCTAAAAATAGAAACCGACTATAGTAACGAAGATGCGGGTCAACTCACTACCAGAGTGCAAGCTTTTCTAGAGATGCTTAAAAAGTAAAATTATTTCTTACCTGTGATTACGATGAGCGCTATGGTTGTCGGACTGGATATGGGTTCAGTGTCAACCAAAGCTGCGGTGCTTGAAGATTCTCAAATGGTGGGGTACGCAATACTCCCCACAGGATTTAATCCTCAAGATTCTGGTAGAAAAGCGATTGATGAGGCCTGCGGGAAGGCGGGAATCACTCCAAAGGATATTAAATACATTGTGGCGACTGGTTATGGGCGTATAAATGCTCCTTTTGCTAATTCCAGAGTAACAGAAATAACCTGTCACGGTAAGGGAGCCTTTTTCAAGAATAATTTTGCTCGTACTGTGATTGATGTGGGTGGGCAGGATAGTAAAGTTATTTCAATTAATGAGAAGGGCCGAGTAGTGGATTTTCAAATGAATGATAGATGCGCGGCGGGAACTGGAAGATTTCTAGAGGTTATGATGAGAACACTTGAAATGAACTATGATATTGTGTCGAATGCTGCAGTTAACTCTAAGAACCCCTCAAAAATTTCTAATATGTGTACCGTCTTTGCAGAGTCTGAAGTAATAACACTATTGGCGAAGGGGGAAAGCAGGGAAAACATTGCAGCGGGACTATGCAACTCGATTGCTGAGCGGATAGCAACAATGGTGAAAAGAATAGGATTAAAAGAAGAAGTAGTTATGACCGGAGGAGTAGCAAAAAACAGAGGCGTGGTCAAACTACTGGAAACTAAACTCAACACAAAAATATCGGTTCCTATGGAGCCGCAAATAATCGGCGCACTGGGAGCGGCACTAGAAGCCCAGGAAGCTGTTCTCGAAATATAAACTTTAGGCCGAACTATTTTTCATACTGCTTTTGAATAGTTAACTCTAAATCGTGATGTAGCTACTTTATTTTGGCCTTTATAATTCAGAAAGGAGTAGTATAAGTGCTCCTTTAGAATGCGAAATTGAAAGAATCTATATGGCACTTACACAAACAATAAAATTAAATAGCGATGTTTCATCTCTCAATAGTAATGTTTCATACTTTTTAGAGGTGTGTGGATGGATTTATTTGACTATAGTACTTATCTTGTCGAACAAAAATTATTGACTGCTCGTTACACTCTTATTATAAAGAATGAAAAGGGGCAAGAGTTGGGTAAAGCAGTTAGTAAATTTCTTTCTTTCCGGGGAAAAATTGAATTCACTGATAATCAGGGACGGAAGGTTGGCTCTGTTGAGGGAAAAATCTCTGCTAGACCCACCTTCAAAATTATAGACCAAAACCAGAAACATATAGCTACTATTAAGGAGAAGATTTTAACAATTCGTGACGACTGGTGGGTTGAAAATCTAGAGGGTGAAAAGATGCTCGTAGTGAAAGGCGATGTTTTAGGTTTAGAATACAAAATTGAGGACAAATCGGGTTTAGTGGTCGCCGAGGTATCCAAAAAATTCTGGGCTATACGCGACCATTTCGGGGTTAAAATAAAATACGATTTTGATCCTTTCTTAATACTCTCTATTGTGGTGGCAATAGGTTTTCAAAAACAAAGAGAGGATAGTGCTGTAGCATCCGCCTCCTGAATAACTGGGTAAAATTCTATACAGTTAACAATGACTTTTTATGGATGTTAAATTTTTTTGTGGTGTTCTTAGAGTATTATTCATAGCATATACAGGAATAAAAAGTACAGAGCTTTTTTATTTATAGACAAACTCGCACTGGTGAGGGCCCCTTTCCAAAAAGTTAAGAGCTGATTTTAATGGATAAAAGGATTGATGAATTAATGGAGAAAATTAAATCCTCAATCCCTCGGAAAAGTTATTTGGCTTTGATGGATGAGGATGGAAAAATTCATTATAATAATTTCCACAGTGGATTAAACGGGTTGATTAGAAACTTTGCTCCCGCGATTAAAACACTGGATGTGGGAGATTACCAGATTAAAAACTATGCGAAAACCTGTTTAATCATCTACAAGGTCAGTGAGCGATTAGCCTTACTTGCAGAAAGCTACGTGAAAGAAGGTTTACTCATTTTTACAATAAAAAACATAGCAGAAAACCTCAAAGACCAATTTATCGAACTAGACATTCTACTAATGTTCTTAGACATGGCCAAGGAAGAAAAGGAAGCCAAGATAACAGAACAACTAGTATAAGATTTTTTTAGCTATTCTCAATTTTCTATCTTCCCGTTTTTATAAAATCAGGGTCGCCATGTTTATGATTTTTGTCAGAGATACATAAAAAATATTAAATCGGCTATTGATATTTCTCCTAAGAGGTTTTAGATATGGGCATATTTGATTATAGAACTTATATTATTGATGAAAAATTGCTCTCAGTGCGTGACACGTTAGTGATTAAGGACGAGAAAGGGGAAGAGCTGGGTAAGGCTATTAAAAAAATCTTAACTATTAGAGAGGAGATCGAATTCATTGACAATCATGGAAAAAAAGTAGGCTTCGTTAAGAGAAAACTGTTGACTCCCCGAGCCGCTTACGAAGTCTTTGACCAGGACAAAAAGCGTATAGCTAATATCAAAAAGAAGGTAGTAGCCATCGGTGATGACTGGTGGGTGGAGGATCCGGCAGGCAAAAAAATACTCAATGTTGATGGAAACATACTAGGTTTAGAATACAAAATAGAAGATAAATCGGGTCAGGATGTAGCCCAGGTATCAAAGAAATGGGTTTCAATTAGTGACCAGTACGGGATTCGCATAACTTCCGACGTTAATCCTTTGCTGATACTGGCAGTAGTGACCGCCATAGACATGGAAAAAGAGAGAAAGGATAAATCCTAATTAACGGGGGGAATTATTTAGTATAAACGGAAATTTATAGTCCTCTCGCAGTAAGGTCTATGGCCAGCTTAATTTCTTTTTCTAAGAATTCCGGTAAGCCGAAGATACTTATATCCATGAAGCCTCTTACAATTAGAGAGGCTGCTTCCTCCTCTGAGAAGCCTCTCGCCATGAGGTACTGTACTTGTTCCTCGGCTATTTTTCCTACTGCTGCCTCGTGTGAGAGTTCGGCTCCACTAATATTGGCGGTAAGCTCTGGAATAGCGTGGATTGACGCTTTGTCTGACAGTAGGAGTCCACTACATTCAAGGTGTGCTCGGCAAGTTCCCGTGTTTCCGATGAGTATTCCCCTAGCGTAATTTTTAGACTCGTCTGTTGCGATGACTCTTGATACCACTTCCGCTCTGCTTTCTTCCCCGTCTAGAATTACTCGGGATCCAAGGTCGATTTCGGATTTACCACTAGCATAGATTACCGAGTTAAAAAGCGCGGTTGATCTATCTCCCTTGCAGTGTGCTGTAGGGAAGGTTTGAATACTTCTCACTGGCTTCAGAAGTACATAATTGTTGATAAAGGTGGCATCGTTTTCTAATAGCACTGAGGTACGGGGACGAACATCAATATTTTGCTGCCAATTATGAATCATGGTAAAGGTCAATTTGGATCCTGGTTTTAGATACATTTCTGAGATTCCTACATGAAGTCCTTTGCGTACAGTTGCGTGTACAACACACCCCGTGATCATTTGAACCTCAGAGTTTGGCTCAAGGATAACCACATTGTGCACATTCTGGTCAACGCTCTCATTCGCCATAAACATGCAGGACTGAAGAGGAAGAGTAACTTTGGCTCCTTCCTGGACCCGAATAAAGTATCCGTGGTCCCATTCCAGCTCAGCGAGGGCTGTGTACTTATCAGTGTCAACTTGGACAAGGTTCCACCAGTAATCTTGGAACCAGTCATATTTTTCCAGAGCAGTCTTAGTACTCATTATCTCGACCTTTTCTTTAAACACCTCATTTGTGTTGCAGGAAACAACGGAATGGTCGATCTGAAAGAATGTTCCCGCTCTCTCACCCAGCTTAGGGGTGACACCACAACTCAGGGCACCCACCTGGATATCTTCCGGAAGATCAGTTATCTCTGACTCTTTCCATTCATCCACATTTCTTGAATATTCTTCTAGTTTCAAGTCTGGACCGTAAGTTGCTGGTTTATTAAGTGCGCTTAAAGCTTTTTCTCTAAGGTCGGACATCGTTCACACCACCAGTAACCCTCTCTCATAATATGATCTAGTGTTTTAATCGGCTCACCTGAACAGGCTATACACCCATCAATTATCACATGGGCTTTATCTGCTCGTACATAGCGGAGAATGTATCCCTGATGTGTGATAAGAATTCCCGAATTATCCATTAGAAGCTCATTGATGACTTTTCCAATCAATTCCAGGTTTTCCACATCAACTCCGGAATCCGGTTCATCTAGCATAAGGAATTCGGGTTTCTGCACCAGTATTTGCAACACTTCGGAGCGCTTGACTTCACCTCCGGAGAAGCCATAATTAAGGTCTCTTTCTAGAAAACTTGCTGTAAAATTCATTTTTCGCGCTAATGCTTTCTCCCCGCCTAATGTTGCAATGTTTTTCTTATTCATATTATTTATAATGTCTCCTAGTTTTACACCTTTAATGGTTGGAGGATGTTGAAACGTTACTCCAATTCCCATTTTTACTCGCTCATTTGTGGGGAGGTCTGTGATGTCTTTGCCCTTGAAAAGAATTCTTCCCGAAAGAACTTGAAACTTCGGAAAGCCAAGTACAGTAAAAATGAGAGATGACTTTCCGCTGCCATTGGGTCCAAAAATAACATGCACTTCTCCCTTAGGAATTACTAGATTAAAATCGCTTAAAACCTTTTTACCATCAACACTCACATTTAGGCTCTCAATCTCTAGGATGTTCAACTTCCCACGTCCTCTAAGCTATATGTAAATGATTTGCCTCACAATGATAGAAATACTTTACAAACTTCACTCTTGTTTAAACGACATGGTTTTATATATATTTCTGTGACTTAAAAAAAGGTTCACTCCAGTTATGTTTGAAGTTTTCAGAGCTTTAACTCTTTTTCATAATTTAATTTGCTTCAATGACAAGTAAAAAATTGAAAATAAGAGATGCTTTGATCCAAAACAGAATCCAAAATGGTTAAAAATAATTCTCATTCAAAATTTCCATAAAGTAGTTTAATCCATTCCCCAGTTTTAAAATCTCATTATTATAATCTGATTCTTCTATCATATTTATTATGTCTCTTTCCAGATTTTCCACAATTTTTCCAAAACCGTAGTCTTGCACCATAAGCTGGTTTTTCTTTTTTTCCATATGAGATTTTGCTGGGAATATTAATAGGGGTACACCGTAAATCACAGCTTCAGATATGGTTCCGAAACCACTTCTCGAGATTATTAGATCAGAAGCATTAATGTAGTTATGAATATGCGGAACGTAACCCATAACTTTTAAGTTTCTGGGGGGCTCGTCTTCAATTTCTCTTGAATCCAGAACTGGTAGAATCACTAAGAAATAAATATCCGGGTGTTCATATGCTAGCCTTCGGTAAGTACAGAGATCATCATTTCTTTCTTTTCTATTGTATTTGTAAGGTCTACCAGTAATAGTTACTAAACGTTCCCTCTTGCATAATTCTAATTCCCTTCTGATCTGTGACTCGGATTTCGTCAAGTCTCTTACTATTGGCGGAAAGATTTTTTCACAGTCCACAATTTCTGGTCTGAAGTCCATAATGAAGCTCTCAGAGATTCTTAGAAATGAACGTGCTCGCTCCGCGAATACTATTGGTACTTCTATTGCGTTCGTGTAGAAGTTCATTCTAAGATCATACCACTTATACTTGTAGGGCAAATAGTGAGAAATGTTGATGGTCCTCATTCTCGGTACATATGTAAGATGTGGGTTGTAATCATTTATTAACACATCATATCTCATACTCATGATTGAACACTTTAAGAAATCAAGAGGAAAATTTAATCCATCATATAGTAGTCTCAGAACAGTTAGCGCTGTGTTAAGGTCACCATTCTTCCTATATACGTAATTCACTCCGTGAAGACTAATATTATAGGTCAAATTGAGATTGGAAAAAGGTCTCACTCTTTTCTTGTCGCTGAACACGAGGCAATCCGTATTATTATTTCTAGTCAGTCTTGACGCTATCGCACCAGCTCTCATAACGTGACCATACCCCTCATTAGTGGGACACAAGACCACTTTCAAGCGGGAATAATCCAAATCATAGATTGGCTTTTCTAAAAGGCTCAATGAGGATTTAAAATTAAAAAATTTTGTAAAACCCTTCTTTCTGTAATAAACTATATGTCCTTTGGTTTTCGAGCTTTCTGTTAAAAATCTCATATTGTCAATCTTGTTTTTGCCGTATTAAAAAGCTTATTAAATATTATTTGCTTATAATTTTAAAAAGAATCGGGGGAATCCGAATGAGTTTAAAAAAGAAAAAAGCTTTAATCATTTGCGCTCTTCTGCTACTTCCCCTTGCAGGATTGACGGTAAGCGGAATATTATGTTCTCAAAGTAATCCTAACAACTCTCTACTATGTTTTTCTGCCATTGGATATACTGACGGATCGGGTATTTTAGTGAAGGATGTTAGTGTAATTTACTTCAATTCTGATACAGAGCATGATATAACCCAGTATCGTCCTCCAGATTGGGATATTTCTTCAATAAACATAACTCTCTCCAATAT
>NZ_JBRAKS010000076.1:0-13423 GCF_052745115.1 Candidatus Jordarchaeum sp. | reverse complement strand
GCGTGTCACCGCAGCCTCGGAAAGTGTTCATGAAGTTGAAAGAGACCATTCCAAACCTCGAAGTGTACAAAAGACTTTTTACGCCCGAAAAATCTTCAAAAAATATATGTATTCTTTTTTCAATTTTTGATCGATAAATAAAATTGGGACCCATTGCATCTAGATAGATTTCTAACTGCTTTTTAAAAAGAGATTAGCTCTTTTTTATAACTTTTCTTCCAGATCTTGGAGCTGGTTCATTTACATCTTTTCCAGGATCGTAGTCTAATGCTTTTTTTGAAAGTTCACTTAGTCTATGGAATAATAGGCTTGGTCCCGGATCTAAAAAGTTGCATGCTGAATCACAATTGCCACAATTTATACATGATTCACCCATGTGCCCCATTCGTTGTAAGAAATATAAAATAGGTTCTATTTCTTTCCTCTGCTTAATTACAGTACAATCTATGCAGACACAGATTGGGCATGCTCTGATGCAATTTCCACACTTTCTACAATTCTCAATTAAGTTTTTGAAATAGCTATATCTCTCTTCTTCAGAGTTTTTATCAAAATTTTTAAACTGTTTGACTTTATACCTTTCCGCCTTCAAACTCGATAAATCCATATTTCTATTTACACGATTTAATATTTCCTCATTAATCTCTTCTAGGTTTAATTCTGATGAGCTTAACTGAATAATTTTTAGCCCTTTTTCCGAGTTTATGTTTATTAATGTTTTTGTTTTATCTTTGTCCTTAATAACTTGGAATGAAATGTCCGAAATATTGGGTTCTCTTTCTCCACATCTTTTACAACTTTCTTCTAAATCCAGTTTTTCCCCAAAAATATAACTCCTATTTCTACCTTCAATAATAATATTATACTTATTACCTTCTATCATCTCATTAGTTACTTTACTTGCATCCACTTGCTCTTCCTCTAAATTTTTTTGAACCTTTTTTGGTGATATCTTGCCTTGGCACTCCTCTCCTAAAATTACCAAATTATCTAAATTTATTTGCTTTCTTTTTGCTAGTTCAACTATAGCTCTTACATCGCATGGCTTTGCTATAACAACCACTTTTTCAGCGTTTTTCAGATTCTGCTGGATATACTTCGGTACACTATTGAGTCCCGAAAGATAATACGCACTAAATTGAGAAAGAGGTATGGAGTTTATTTGATCTGGTTGTTCTATGATTACTGGAACCAGACTGTACCTGTCCTTTTTTTCTTGAAAAGATACTACTTTTTCTGCGAGTTTATTTTCTAGTGTTTTTCTTAGAATTGTTTGGATAGTTCCTCCTCCATATGTTGCAGATAATTTCTCATCTTTACTGCTTGCTATTATAGAGTCGCCTATCTTCAAATTAGAAGCTTCCATTTAGTATTTTTATGTGAAAGTGTATTAGTTGTAGCTTCCCCTTGCCTGCAGGGGGTAGTTACCTCATAGTCAAAGGTTTACCTAATGAGGTTCATCCTACTTAGCTTTTAACTTCCCTAATTGGGTTAGGTCCTAGTTTAGCAATTTTTTCTGTCACTTCTTTGACTATTTCTGTGAACAGTACTCCTTCCGCTGAGGAGCAATAATAAATTTGCAGTCGCTCCTCGCTTAATCCTATAGCTTGTAATACCTGTTTTAGATATTCAACCTGTTTAGTTGCAAATATATTACCCGTTTCGTAGTCACATTCTCCCAGTCGTCAACCTATTAGAAGCACCCCATCTGCACCCTTGCACAAAGCTCTTAGTATATAATCAGGATGTACGACGCCTAAGCATCTCACCCTAATTGTTCTTACTGATGGCGGATATTGAAACCTAATTGTTCCAGCCATATCCGCTGCTCCATATCCTCACTTCATGCATAAGAACGCAGCAATCTTGGGAGTAAAAATCTCAGACTTTAAGCTCATAACAAACACCTCGACTAAGTTGCAAACAGAGAATCGATGTACGCTTCAAACTGTTTTGGCCTATAAAACCTTACGGTTATGGCTCTAGAAGGACACATTGAGGCACAGGATCCACAACCCTTACAGATTATCTCGTTAATCTCAATGGCTCCATTCTTAGTTGTGATTGCATTCATTGGACAAGCTTCTATGCACATTTTGCACAGGTTACAACGATCTTTATCAACTGTAGCTGATACTAGCTCTAATGTATACCTACCCTTAATCAAAGGTATCGCGGCTGCTGATGCAGCACCCCTAGCTTGAGCGACCGCTTCAGCCACAGATTTAGGACCCTGTGCGGCTCCCGCAATATAAATTCCGGGAATCTTGGTATCTATTGGGCTAAGCGCTGAGTGTCTCTCTTTATAGAAACCATCAGGGCTTCTATCTAAGCGGAGAACACTTGCCAGTTTTTCGGAGTCTGTGGATGGAACCATTGCAACCGAAAGAACCACTAGATCGGCTTCTATCCTTTTTATCTCACTATTTAGAGTGTCTTCAACCCTAACAATCAATTTCTTTGTTTCGGGATCCTCCCTAACTGAGCCAACGTTTCCTCTGATGAATTTTATGTTATATTCCCTAGCCCTTGTATAATACTCCTCCCAAGCCTTTCCTGCACACCTTATGTCCATGTAACAGATTGTTACGTCTACGTTTGGGTATTCCTGTTTTATTAGCTTTGCGTTTTTTATAGCCACCATGCAGCACACGTCTGAACAATACTGATTGGAATTCAAATCCCGGGAGCCAACACACTGGATCATGACAATACTTTCAGGCTCATTCAAATCTGATATTTTCACCAAGTGGCCATCAGTAGGACCATTAGGCGCTAGCAATCGCTCCAATTGAAGCTGTGTAATAACATTCTCGTATTTGCCGTAACCAAATTTTCCTTCTGGATTATACTGGTCATATCCGGTTGCAACTACGATTGTTCCTACACTTACCTCTATTTTCTCTTCCTTTTGGTTCCAATCTATTGCTTCGAATTCGCATGCTTTTTCGCAGAGGCGGCACTTTGTGCAGTGTTCCATGTCGATTGTAGCTATTTTGGGTACTGCTTGTGGGAAAGGAATATAGATAGCTTTTCTAGTTCCCATATTTTCATCGAACTCTTTTGGCCTGAATACTGGGCATACCTCTTCGCAGGCACCACAGCCACTGCATTTTTCCTTAATGACGTATCTAGGTTTCTGCTTTATTATTACCCTAAAGTTACCCAAGTATCCCTCTATCTTCTCTACTTCTGCATAAGTTAGTAGTTTAATATTCGGGTTTTTTGCTACTTCTAGCATTTTGGGACCTAGAATTCATATCGAACAGTCATCGGTTGGGAAAGTTCTGTCTAATTGTGCCATCTTCCCCCCTATACTAGGGTTATTTTCAACGAGGAACACATCGAAGCCATCATTTGCTAGGTCTAGAGCTGCCTGTATTCCTGCGATTCCTCCTCCGATAACTAGTGATTTTCTTTCTACTGGTATTATTCTTATTGGTATCTCTTCAATAAAGTTTGCCCGGGCAACTCCGGCTCTAACAAGGTCTTTAGCTTTTTCCAGCGCTTCTTCTGGTTGATCCCTGTGAACATAAGCATCTTGTTCCCGTATGTTTACGAATTCCAGCAATCCCGGATTTAATCCTGCATCCTCTAGCACTGATTTAAATACTGATTCGTGAGTCACAGGAGTACAAGAAGCAACTACTACGCGGTTAAGACTGTGTTGATTTATTTTTTCTATGATAAGCTTAGCACCTGCTTCCGTACAAAGTGAGTTTGACTCCTCAGCTACAACAACGTTTTCAAGCGTAGAAGCATATTCTTTTAACGCTGTAACATCAATGACGCCTCTTATATTGATGCCTCAGCCGCAGACAAAAACGCCTATGTGAATATCACTTTTTTCAGAAATTTTTCAAACACCTCCACTTAGAACTGCTATTTTTATCAAGGAACAAATCTTTTAACATAATATAATCTTTTCGTAATTTAAAAAATGATTAAGACTTGATATGTTTCATCACGGGGAACACGAGATTATATGGTACTCACATTAAATGATCTCTTAATCTAAAATATCTGGTTTTTAATTGAAATTTTCATTATACTAATTTACTTTAATTGTACGCATTTCTTACAAATATCCAATTCAAATATTCCGTTTCTAATATCTTTCCTAACTTTTTTATAAAAAGGCTTGTTCCAAATTTGAATTAAGGACTCTTTTTCTACATTTCCAAAAACAACTGAACTGAAATAATCATTGCAACACAATACCACATTTCCTTTGCAATCGATAACCACTACATCCGAAGGAGCTCTGCATCTCTCAAATTTTATCGCCACTGGGGGATTTACTAGACCTCCTCTATTGAAAAGGGGTGTTTCAGGTCTAACTTTAAAATACGCTATTTTCTCCATCAAATCAGGTTTATCTTTTAAATAATCCATTAACAGACGCATATTCTTAGACATTGAATTTCCATGTTTAGTAATGCAAAATAGATTTACTCTTGATTTAATCAATTTGTTGAATAACTCTGTTGTTAACGGGTCTCCGTTGGAAAAAATTACTATTTTTGAATAGGGTAGCTTTTTTCTCGTATACTTTATCAGATCTGGTAATCGTTTATCTAAAAGTGGTTCTCCATAAAAATGGGGGCTTACTCTTCCTCTAAAACCTATGCCTGCAAGTTCGTCAATAATTTTTTTATAACATTTTTCACTCATTAAGTGTTTGCCTCTATCATATTGGTAATTTGGACAATAAACACATTTTCGATTACATTCTGTGATCGTTTCAATTTCAATAATCGAGAAAAAATCCAAACTTCCAACTGTAATTAAATTTCTAAATTTGAAAAAGATTTTCATAAAGGAGGGTAAAGCAAATAATGGTATTACTTTCATGATGATCCTATGTAGTATTTTGAATAGATTATCTCTAATTTTTAACATTTAACGTCACTGTATTTTTATCTATTGATAAATCCCTAGTAATCCAGTAATGGTGTATGTCTAAAGATAATTTGTTAATTCGCATGGTTAGTACTGTTTTATATTTTTTGGGGTTTTCTTAACTTATCTATTATTTCTTGCCAAATTTCTGTGTGTTCTCCAGAAAAATTAATCTTCTCTCTTTTTATTTCTATCACATCTTTTGCTGGACAACTATTTACACAAGCTCCACAGAGAATACATTTTTCTTTATCAACTTCAATTTTTGCCGATTTTTCCCAGCTTTGTTTTTTTGGAATAGATAATGCTCCAACTGGGCAAATCTGGATACATGTAGAACATCCGCCAGGACAGTTTTCAGGCTTTATGATTATTTCCCCCTCAAAAAATTTGTAAGCTTTATTTCCGGTCTCTACACAATCCACTTCAATTTTTTCAATTTTTGGGAGGGCCTTATTCTCCTGAATTATCAGTTTATGTTCGCCATCTATTGTCAATTCAATACATCCAAATGGGCAAAATATTTCACATATACCGCAGAAAGAACACTTTTTATGATCGATTAGCACCGTGGGAGCTTTTGTTAAACCCTTTCGAGACGCTCCAACCGGACCACGTTCAATGGCTTCCATCGGACAAATAGCCATACATATTCCACACCCAACACACTTATTGCGATCAAGTGTTAATTTAAGATGTTTTTTTAACATTCTTAATTCAATTACAATTTTATCAGCCTCAATTTGTCTTAAGAAAGCCGGGATGGGCAAAGCAAACACCTAACTATGTTTATAAAATTATAAGATACATAAAATTATAATACCTTTAAAACTATCGAATTATTAACAAAATAACGGAAATTTTTTATAAACAAACTATAATTGTAGAATAGCAATTTATAAAATATAATATATAGTGTAAAAATCATATGAAGAAATTCTCTTATTTAGCCGTAATAACTCGGGGATTTAATACAATAATAAAAATTTTCTTGAACGAGGTGTTTAGATGGGTTATGAGTCGCCCACCGCAGGATCAAAAAATTCAACTAACAGTAAGCAATTGATAGATGAAGATAAGGATTCGATTAGCTTCATTTCTCAGAAATTAGAGTATGTATTTGGTGAATCTTTAGGGGAAATAATAGAAAAACAGGCAAGCAAAGTAAAGTTAATAGAAATTAAAGTAAAGTCACCTATGCGTAAGCATTTTGGAGGAAAAGAGGTTGATGGAGTTTGGATACCTCAATTTCCTTTAAAGCTTTATAAGCGTGCGGAGTTAGTCTTCCAATTAAAAAATGTACATGAAGCCTACGAGCTCATAAAATCAATAAAGGAAGAAAACAAAAGAATTAGAGAAGAACAAAAATCACTTGAACCTTATAACACTTATAGGGGGCAATACATGGTAACAGAGATGGCAGTACTATTCGACGACCCCTACAGAACCTTTCTATATGCAAATTTCAGCCCAAAAAAGAAATTATACTTTATGACTTATCTATGCGAAAAATGGCCCTCCGAAGGAGTACCGGCTTTCCATCCTGAAATAGAAAAACGCTTCAAAAAAGCAGGTTACACCAAGATAGAAAACCGCGATGAAATTTACAAGAGAGTAAAAATGTATTTGCCTGATGAAAGTTTCATCTATTTCGGCTAGTATTAAAGTTAACATGAAGCTCAAGTTTTGCGGTTTATAAGTAAGATATTAGTTTCTCTTATGCCTTATAGCATTTATGATACCGATTATCGATTACCCCAAGGTCGTCAGGCAATTCGCCTTCTACTTCCATCCCGACTTCTCCTACCACCAAGCGAAGAGGTTCCAACAATACCTAACGGGAATAATCACGGGAAGAAAAGCCACAGTGAGAAGCATAGCCTCAAGGCTCATCGATCCCGCAGACCAGAGCACCCCTCAACCGGTTCCTGACCCAGCACCATTGGGACGAGGAGGAGCTGAACCGGAGGAGACTGGAACTCCTCCAGTCTATGAAGGAAACGCGGTGGCGCAGGAACGGCGTGGTGGCCATAGACGACACACTTCTTCCCAAGACTGGTGAGGAGATTCCCGGAGCCGGAAAGTTCTGGGACCACAACTCAAACTCCATCGTCTACGGTCAGATCCTAGTCACAAGCCACTTGCGTCGACCGGGATAAAGACTACCCGATAGACTTCAGACAGTACTTCAAACAGGGGAGCCCAGAAGCGGTGAAGTACGGCTTTTAGAACAAAGGTGGATTTAGCCCTGGAGCTTGTGGACTACTGTGAGACGCTGGGGGTCCCCGTCGAAACCCAAGTCTTCGACACTTGGTTCCTCTGCAGGAAGCTGGCGAAATACAGAGTCCTATGAGAAAAGCTGGGTGGGACGACTGAAGTCGAACCGTATAGTCTACCACAAGAACCAAAGGACGAGTGTTAAAGAGTTCGGGAAGACTTTGCCGAGGAAGGATTTCCGGGAGGTGGAGGTTCTGGGCAAGAGCTACTGGGTCTGCATTCGGACTCTGGAGGTCAACAAGCTGGGACAGGTTAGGATTGTGGTATGCTATGACAACAAGGATCTTGAGGGAGAACCGGTCTACCTAGCTACGAACAGGCTTCACTGGGACGCCAGTAGGGTGGTCTTCTGCTATAGCCTCTAGGTTCCGCATAGAAAACTTTTATAGGGATACTAAACAAAACCTTAGTTTGGGAGGCTGTCAGCTTTAGATCACTTAAAGGGCACCAAGAGGCATTGGCTGCTCGTGTTCCTAGCGTACAGTCTCCTCAAACTCATGATTTGCAGGAGTAGGCTCTATAAGAGGGTTAAGTCCGATTGAGACCATCGGGGCGGAGTACCGGCAGACTTTCATGGACCTACTACAGAGCATCATCCAGTGGGTCTACCAGATAGCCACTAACGGGACGCCGATTGAGCAAGTAGTGAGTGTGATACTGAAATGACCTACTACCTTAAATACCGCAAAACTTGAGATGAAGTTTAAATTTCTAATAGTTGACTCTCTCCGCGACTAAAGTCGGGGGCTTTCCCGCCAAAGATTCCTGTAAAATCGCATATAAAAATACGAGAATAGAATTATATTCAAATAAGTTGTGTTTTAGTCATTTAAATCGATAAATTAATACTGTTTATCAGTGGTCGTCAGATATTTTTACTTCAAATTTTCTTATACACTTCTGTAGACAATTTTTCTTGTTAGATTATATTTATAATTGTTAATTTGAATATTATAAGATATATATCAAGATAAGGTGAGGTCTTCTGTCTCAACCTACAACAGAAGTTGGTTATTTATCAGTAATTAAGCCCAAGGATTGGACATTACGTGAAAGAGCAACCCGGCTTTTTACCTATCCTTTTAATCCCCCTTCTGCCAAATCTATGGCTTTGATGGGATTGCTATTAAGCCTAATAATGGGCATGCTTTCCTATGTTCCAAGAGGTGATTTAACCGAAATTCTATATTATGGGATTATAATTGGTGTTTTGGTATTTGCTGTTCCCATGTTTATCTCTTCCCTTTTATTTTACGCAGTTGGAAAAATTAAAAGCCCCATTTTTTCGTTATCTCGTTCTCTTGCCTTTTCTTTGATTTTTGTTGCCATTTGGGAATTTTTGTTTTTTCTGGGCTCATTTACCTCCGCTTTTTTTGGTATTTCCGAAATTTTCATAATAGCTACTCTTTTTGGTGCAGCATTTATTTACGCACTTTGTTTAGTTATTTTGATCACTATTTCCACTTTTGGGAATCCTCTTAGTATACTACTCTCAAGCATACTTCCCATTTTTGGCATAACCTCCTTCGCTCTAATTATGGGTAACTTCAAAAATATTTTTCTTATTCCTTGGTTGCTGTATTTTGCTATCGCAGCGGCTATTCTTACAATACCAAATTTTGTTGCGTTTTACATGATTGAGAAACCAGTTAAACGAAGAATAGGTGTGAGCGGTTATGAACTAATCCGTGGTTTTTTCCTAGAGTGGATCCTCAGAGATCCACAGAAAATAGAGAGTATTACAGACAAGTTTGGAGAGAAAGCAGATCTACCTGCTTTACTTTTAGTATTCAGATCGAAAAATAACCAAAAATTGAAAGGCATAATTTTTTCCTCCTTCATACATTATGGTCCTTTTAAGGAAACAGGCTCATCCGCTCTCCCAATTCTCCTATCACAAAAAATTGAGAAGAAAAACAACACTATACTTACTGTTACACACGGTGCATGCACTCATGGACAAAATCTTTGCAGTACAAAAGAAACTCGAAGAGCAATTAATCAAATCATAAAAGAATTAGATAGGGTCGAATTTAACACATTAACTACACCTTTTATAAGAGTCCATGAGAAGGACGTTAAAATACTTTCTGCAATTTTAGGAAATATAATAATCTTAATTTCAACCAGAGCCCTCGAGATAACTGATGATATTAATTTGAAGGTAGGCTTGTCAGCCTTAGAGATGGCACATAAAGAAATGGAAAAGCATAGCTTGAAAAATAATAAAGCTTTTCTTGTTGATTCACATAACTGTATTCTCGATCGTGAAGTCCTAATCGAGCCTGATACTCCTGCTGCTGAAAATCTTTTAAAAGCTGTCCAAAAATCTATCCAAGAACTATCTAAAACAATTAACGTCCATAAAATAAGATACGGAGTATCAAGAACTAAATATCCTGAATTTTATCGAGAATACGGGTTGGGGGAATTAGGAATAACGGTTAACCTTATTGAAGCTTCATGGTCTGATGGAAAAAGGCTAAAAGCCTCAAAAAAGTTCCAGGAAAAAAAATGGAGACAGAGAACTGCACTTATAGTAATCGATGGAAACAATATGATCATAGGACTTAGAAACAAAATAATTAGTCGCCTCTTAGAAGAAAAACTAGTTGATGAAGCCGAAGTACTAACCACAGACACACACACTGTGAACGCCTCTTCAATGAACCAACCAGACTACTATCCCGTGGGCAGAGCAATAAACCATGATGATCTAATCGAAGAAATATTAAAGAACACAAAAAAGGCTCTAGAGGACTTGGAAGAGGTAGAAATTGGAGCAAAAATTTTTAATATCAATAACTTAAAAATTTGGACGGATAAAAAACTAAATATGTTTTTGGAAGGAATCGAAGAAACGGCCAACACATTAAAAAAAATCACTATACCCTTTTTTGTGAGCGGAGTTTCCTTAGCCTTACTTTGGCTAATACTAGTGGTTTAAAACACAGCTTTTTCGAGTGATAAATTTGCCACATAACTAGAGAGCCCAATTCGAAAGGTGTTATAAAAAAGCTTGGAAACTGGGTAATTCCTTAAAAAAACTGTTAAACGAATCTAGTTTACGAATCAAATTCTGCAATTTTGCCCATTCTAAGTTCATTGTAGCGGATGGCTTAATGGTGTGGAGAGGTCGTGCCAATTTGACCAGTGGTGGCTTTTCGGGTAAACGCGATATAACCGAAATAACTAATGATGAATTTACTGTGAATTATTATTCTACAATCTTTGAAGAGCGCTGGAGAAATATGAGTGAAAGTTGCCAAGACTGCGCGGAGAAATCTTGTTTTAAAAAAATATTCAATTTTTAACAATAAAAACTAAACAAATAACTTTTAAATTAATATATAAAAATGTATTAATAAACTATATACCCAATCCATAACTAAATTTAGTTATGAGAATTTGATTATTTTCCCAATACTTTTAAATAGTATATTACATTTTAATGCACTTGGACGAGGTGCCATTTTAACAATGGGCAATATTTATGGCTTAAAACGTTTAGTTCTTGATGTTCTTAAACCACACCAACCAGTTCTACCCGATTTTGCCGAAACTTTAGGAAAGCTGGATGGCGTAATGGGGATTAATATTACGCTTATCGAGGTTGATGCTGAAACCGAAAGTGTAAAAATAACGGTTGAGGGAAACAATCTAAATTACAATCAAATCAAGGAAAAAATTGACAGCCTAGGGGCCGTAATTCACTCAGTAGACCAAGTTGTGGCGGGAACCACCGTTGTTGAAGAGGTGAGAACCGCCCAAGATAATCATTACTAAGCTAAGAAGCCGAGTATTTGCGTTTCGGCAAAGCGAACACATACAGAAGAATGGTTGGAGTACATACCTATTAAGTATTACATCTTATGTAAGCAAAATTATTAAAACTTTTATAGAACAACAGATTGAATGAAAACTCACCTAGAAGGCATTCTACCCAGAATTTTTTTTGCTATTGAGAATGTTTCCTTAACCTCTTGGACTGTGGCTACACCAACTGCTACCGCATCTATGCACTCATATGAAAAAAGGTACTCTAGAGCCTCTCTTGGTTTGAGGCGTCCAGCAGCTAAAGGTTTCATAGCTATAAAAGATTTTCCGCTCTCCCCTACCACTTTAAAAACAGTTTCTTTGTTTCCCATAAGGAATCCTGCCGCATTAAATGGTAGCAAAACAACCGAGAAATCAAGTCCAGTTCCAAGCAAATTAGGGAGAGTGCGATCAGGACTATGTGTAGCAACACCTGGTATAAATCCCAAATCTCTAATCTTTCTAAACCAGAATTCCAATATTTCGAAATTTAATCTGTCTGTTTCTTCGCCGTGTAATAAAATTGCCTTAGTGGGCAAATTACTCAAACAATCTAATCCCTCTTCTGGTCTATCAAAAGGAAGACTTCCCACAATTATTAGTTCTACGCCCGTTTCTATTTGTGCCTGGCTAATAGCTTCAGCAATTTCTGGATAAGCTACAAGCTGAACTCCTCTTATTCCTATATTTATGGCCTCAATTACTAAATCTGTAATATTTTGAGGATTCTCAAAAAATTGTTTATAATACTGGTAGGCTCTGACACCGAATTGTCCGGCTCCTAGGAATGGTGATGTGCCCAGCAGTATTCGCGGGATTTTTTCGTCTTCCAATTTAAAAGTCGGGAAGCTTTCCTGAGTTTTCACTTGTGTACCTCTAATAAATTTAAATGTATTTTTTTATTTCCTGACTCATATATTCTGAGACGATTCTGCGTATCTCCTGTTTGAAAACGTTGGGTACTATTTTTAACCTTTCAACTAATCTATCAACTATCCCGTCGATGGCTTCGTCCTCGTTGAATGTTTCAACACCAAGAAGGGTTCTTACCATTAACTCCTCAACGGTGAGACGTACAACTGATAATATTACAGAGTTTATGATTCCTTCCGGTTCAATATAGTAAGGAAAATGGCGGTAATCGTATATTCTTATGAGTCCCAATTTTTCCGTTATATTCTCGGAATACCAGTCTAGTGATGTGGCTTTGATTCCAAACTGTTCTGCGAACTCCTGTTTAGAGGTATGATTTGCAAAAGAAAAGGGATGTCTACTTATCAGGTATAAGGCTGCAATAAACATGGCGTCTTCTTCTTTAGGTAGCTTAGCCACCTGAAGATACTTGTTAATTAAGGAAAGAGCTCCAAAAGCCAAAGCGTCTCGAACATCATTTTTAACATAATATTTATAAGCTTCCTTTATAAGACGGAGGTGTTCGGCTCTGTCAGCTTCGGAAAATTTTTTTTCAAATGCGTCCCGGTAAGCCACATTTTGCACCCCCTGTGTTATCCATTTACCAAACTATTTCGATGTAACTAAACATAAATCTTTCGAAAGAATTTCAAATATTAAATTGTATTGGAATTTGAAAATATAATATTTTCTAATCTATAACCAAATTCTACTAATTTTATATCACTTCTTTATCACATTTATTACAAAAATCTCAAATAATTATTACATTATTACTTAATTTTTGAATAATTAACTGTGATTTAGACATTTATTTCTTTTTTTTAGACGGTTTTTGTTTCTGTTGATAGATTTTTTCTAGGGTCCAGCGTATGGTGTTTTTTATTTCCTCTTCTCTATTTTTATCACCATAATTCCTTATCACGATTTCTTCAAGAATATCATCAGGAGCCTTTATTTTAAATCTAATAGCTTTTTTTTCGTCGAGCTTTCCTTGCTTAACTAGTTCCTCATCAGCTGTTACCATATTGGACAAAATTTTTCCAGTGAAAAATGATGCAAAGGGAGGAGATCTAATATCAAACTCAGAATCTGGGTTTGGCTTAATTGAAATCATATCCTTATATATGTTCATTTCACCCAACAACACACCGTCCTTGGAGACTATTTGGAAAACTTCTTCTTCTCCCTCTATTTTCTTCATCCCTTCAACAACTTCCGCCGCCGTTTTAAAGCTCTCCTGCATTAAAAGTTCATCAACAAGGCCTAGAAACCTCTTATAGCGTTCTAGCTCTTCCTTTCTCTTTTCTATCTCTTCTTCTAAATAGGCTTTTAAGTCTGCAAGAGCCTCAACATCCATTTCACATAACCTCTATCTAAATCCTTAAGCTTGTAAAAAATTAATTTAACCCATAAATTATACTAATAATTAAAACGATTTTTACTTATTTATGTTTCCACTAAGTGTAGAAGTTAGGGACATTTGTCACCCCTTGCTGTTAATTGGTAGGATGTC
>NZ_JBRAKS010000075.1:0-13427 GCF_052745115.1 Candidatus Jordarchaeum sp. | reverse complement strand
TTCTCTCCACTATAAGGGTATCCCTACCCCCAAAAACTCATTTTCAAATACTGATGGTGCGAAAAAGTTTAAAATCCTTCAGAAACCCTACCGAAAAATGCAAAAACTGTGATAAAAGACGATTGAAAACGGAAAAAATCCGGAAATATTAATTACGCCTAAGGTCTAATGATTATCAAATTTAAAATGGCAATTTATAGTTTGCTTGAGGTTTAGAGATGAAGTTTTTGCTTCGAAAGTGTGTAGATTGTGGGGAATATACGTTTAAAGAGATTTGTCCTTATTGTGGGGGTAATGTCAGAGTTCCCCAGCCTTCAAGATTCTCTATTGAGGATCGTGTTGGTAAGTGGAGGCGTCAACAGAAAAGAGAGTTCTATAAAAAGGTAAGTGATTCAGAGATTGAGGGGGAAGACATCTAGCTTTTAGTATATTCAAGTGTTCCGCCTTCACTCTCGATACTTGTTTTGGCGGTGTTGATAATTTTTTCTAATGTTGTTTCGGCTTGTTTATAGTCGTCAGCGGTTATTTCTATGCGATACTTGGGTGCGCCGAGAGTGTAGATATTTACGGTTGTTTCTTCGTCTTTTATCGCGTTGATGGCTTCTCTAAAAGCCTTTTTTATGGCGTCGATGCCGGCGCGCTTCCAACAGGTCATTTCTATGGTTCTTGTGATGTTAACTTTTGGGGGCTCTACATAAGTTTGAGCTATTTCGGAGATTATTTCAATCCATTCTTTTTTGAGTCCCAAATTCTCTAAGGTTTTTGATCCTTTTTCGGAGACTAGTTCGAGGCCGTTATATATGCTTCCATAGGTATCTTCTAATTTCCATCCTACTTCGGTATAAGCCTCGTCTAAGGTTTTACCAATCTTTGTTGCTGCCATTTCGAGGAGCTTTTCTGCTTTTTGGGCTCTTTTCCATTCCTGTATTTTTTGGCGCTTTTGTTGTTCTGTAACGCGTCTTAGAGACAGGTCTATAAATCCTTTTTGTGGGTTTATTCTGAGAGCCTTAGCTACTACTTTTTGGTTTTCTCTAACAAAGTTTCTAATATTTCTTACCCAGCTTAGAGCAATTTCTGATATGTGAATCATTCCTTCCTTGTTATCGTATTCATCTAGTTGAACGTATGCTCCATGATTAGCAATTCTTGTTACTGTTCCAATAACTAAGTCCCCTTTTTCCGGATATTCTTTTCTTAGGTGGATCATATTTATCAAAGCCTACCTGAAAATTTGTTGCTTGCTTCTTTTAGCGTGTATTATTGCTTTTCCTCCTGTTGGGGTTACTAAAATTTTACCACATACATTACACTTCACTACTGTACTTGTCCTACTGAAGACTATCTGCTCTGAGCCACAGTCTGGACATTGGATGTTAACGAACTTACTTTTAGGTTGTGGTTGCACTTCTTTGCTTTTGACCACGATAATTAACACTCTCCTATTCTATTTCTAATTTTTTGAGACGCATTCCCTTCTTCTGGACGATATAACCGCAATCTTTGCATTTCAATTTGAGGGAGAACTTTTTGGTAGTCTTAGAAAATTTTTTCTGAATTGGTTTACCCCATCCCTACATTAATATGTAGGATTGTTTAGGCTGACTACCATAACCTTTCTTTTTTCGATGATAGCGGCGAGCACCAGCTACCGTTGTACTATCCTTTCCTTTCTTATATAGAGAAACTGTGTGTTCAGTATATGTTCTACATTTTGGACAGTAAATTCGTTTTTCTTTAGGATATCTCATAAGTATACACCCTTCCAAAATATTTAGATTAACATAATATTCATGATTGCAAACACATATGCAATTTGAGCATATTCACAACTTATTTTATATCTTTCGATTACTTTACATAAAAGTAATATTAGATTTAGAAGTTTTCGGGTTCAACCCGATTACAAAATAAAAATTAAAGTCTATTGGTTACTAAAAATATTTTCAAAAAATACTAGTTTTGCAGCCTTTCTTAAAATTAAAGCTTTAGCATTTTCCTTAGGTAAGGTGACAATATCTTCAATGTTAAAAGGCCCATAAATTTTCATGTCACTCCCAACTATAGGAGGAAGTTGTCTTAAAATTCTTACAAGAATGAAAGGTACTTCTTTTTCTTCAATTTCCTTAATTTCTAGGGGAAGAGGCTTTTTGCCCAAGATTTGTAGTAAGTCATTTTTAAATCGTTCATATAATGATTTTTCTTCACGTGTTAATTTTTCTTTATTTAACTCTTTTTCTATACTAACACTTCTTAAAATTTTAACAAGACGGATGTTAATTAGATCATTTAGCATAAAAGTAGCATTATTATACTCTTTTCTAAATAGTTTACTTAGAATTGGTTCTGACTCGTTTTCATCTATTTTAAGATTTTCTAAAAATTTTTTAGCCTCAATATAGAAATTATCCTCAAGTTTTTGCAATCCTTCTTCCTTCTGCTCCTTTTCCCAAGAACTATAAATTCTTTCATACATTATTTAGACGACCCCATATAATTCTAATCGATTCTAGCAACCCCTTTACAGAGAAGAAACACTGCTGCAGATAGTGGAAGTTCGACTTTTTCGTTTGTGTATGGCCCAAAGATTTCTTCACCGATTCTGAAACGGGGTACATCGATGATATATACTGTAAATTCACCTTTGAAGACTTGGGATTTACTAAAAGGATCAAATTCAGCTAACTCATTCAATTTTAAAGGTTTTACTTCAAAGCCAGTTTTTCCGTTAAGAGAAGTTGGGAGGCGTATTAGTCTACGAATGTCGGAAGTAACTGGTTCATCAATTTCTACCTTAGCCATATTTATAGCACGCTCAGATATAAGGTACCAAACATTTATATCGATATTTTTCATTGCATCCCAAAGTGGAGGGTGCCTTGTCAAATAATTTACTACTTTTTGTTTTTCTTTTAAAAGTGTTGAGAATTTTTTTCTTACTGATTTGTCTTCTTTTTGAATTTGGTTTTCATCCAATTCGGAAATAAATTTAATAATATATCTCGCTAGTCTTCCCTCCCATCCCCTACCTTTAGTATCAGGTCCTACAATTATTCGTTTGCGTCCAACCTCTTGGAGTCCATGAAGTTCGGGATTTATTCCGCTTCCCTTAATATAATCAATAATTTCCCTCCTTGCTTGAGAACTAAGCTCTCTCACAATATCCGACTCAACGTGTATATGATATCCTCTGTGCCCTGAAAAACATACGCTAACTTCTGTTTCATTTAAACCAAAATCAGGAATTAAAAAATCCTCAACAAGTTTAATGGTTTCTTGCTTAGCGGTTTCCAAGCAAATGTCACACAGCCATTTTATTTCTTCGATTTTGGAATTCCCGCACTTAGGACACTTTTCTGGTTTAATCCCTTTACCAATCTCCCAACATACTTGGCAATTCCATTTATCATGCTCATTTTTACAACTTGTTTCTATGTGATCAGCATCTATATCAAATATCAAGTCACAGCCTTCCCAACCTTTCAATGACATTTTTGGCATATCTGGTTGATTATAGGACGCAGCCGAATAAAATACATCTGAAGGGGCCTCTCTAATAAGAAATGTTTTAAGCTGTTCATCATTTTCAAAACCCAGGTGTCTAATAACCGCACTATGTCTAAAAAACATAAAGCCGAATTCTCTCTTAGCTGTGTTTGAGGGAGGCTCTATTTTACTAACATTATCGTTATAGTAATTACCGAATAGGTTCATTAAAAAATCATTTTTATCCATTTTATATCTTCCTATAAAATACTACCTTAAAGATAGTAGTTTAAGTACTATAACATCTTATCTTAATTGTTGGTTTTTATCCTCCTCTTTGTCTATTTCTAAGAATGTTGCGATAGTAACTTAACGGATGATTAATATTTTTACACCATTCATTCTTTTCACAGATACCATATGTTTTTAGTGTATTACAAGCAGGAGGGGTGTACTTAGTCCCACCTCCGATAATCCCTGCTATATGTTCTACCTGATATCTTGTCATATTTTCATCAAAATCAGGAACATTACTAAATATTTGTATCAACTCGTCGACAGAAATCCCAACATTTATGAGAAAAGAGGTAAGAGTAAATCTAGCATGATGTGATAAATTTCCACCTGCAAGAGTTACTGATAACATTTTTGATATACAAGGGGGAAAAGCTTCTTTAGAAACCTCACTAATACCCTCATCAATTCCTCTATCAATTTTCTGATTTTCTAATTTAATTCTAATTGTGTTAATCATCTCTTTCATTGCAGGGGGTAATTCTGAGGGTTTCCCTTTCTTTTCCATAAGTCGCCACTTCACTGCTTCAGATATTAACCTAGCAACATCAATTTTTCGAACATATACATAGCCCTCATCCAAAACTCTATTTACTAGTTTCCAGTATTTATCCTGAAAGTAGGGAGCATACTCCAAATAATTATTAACTTTTAATTTATACTCGTAAAATCGCCCCCCAACTCTTTTCAGTGCTTTTTCAACAGCCCATCTAAAAGTCTCTTTTACTATATTAATTAGCTTATCATCTTCTTCGTTTGCTAAAAGTTTATCAGCACGTTTAGACTCCGCAACTGCATACCTTCTTCTTAAGTATTCATCACCTAATGATTCCACAAATAAACGGGCAATCGGAAAAGAGAGAAGTTCTACATGTGCATTACCTTGATAAGAAACATAACCATTTTCTAATGCCTCTAAGACACGTTCCATACCCCTTTTAAGAACAGAAGAATATTCAGATGAAGCCAAATCCTCAATATCCAAATTAAGACTTTCAATATACTTCTGTGCCTCTACTATGAAAGGATACTTGGCTAAATCCGCTTTAGAATACATAAATACCATTTTACAGAGTCCTACCTAATTTGGTTAACAGGCCAAACTTTTTTAATTCGCTTTCATGAATTGATTCTTAAATAAATATTTTAAAAATTTTGGAAATCAGTAAATAAACACAAATTTTATTTTTTTTCTGAAGACAAAAGAGCAGCTTAGGCTTCAGGAGTATTATAAAAGCACTTTTAATGCTTTAGGAGATTTTTATTAATTTATTCTGCCTCGATTCGAGGAGCTAGCCAATATGTTAAGCGTCCACCGCCAATAATATTGAATTCGAGTTTTATTGGCATACCAGTTGAGAATTGAACTGTGACCGTATCACTTGCGGCAGCTGCCTTCATCATATCCATAAGATAACTTAGGGCATACATTGCGCTAGAATTTTCGATAGCATTTAACTCTAGAAGAGCATCACTAGACTTGTCTAACTTAACCTCTACGCCACCAGTATCTCCGGCAGCACTGATTTCCAACTCTTTTGGAGAAGCTTCAACTGTTACATGATCACTTACTACTTCAGCATCCTTTAGAGCTTCCTTTAAAGCATCTGCAGTCATTTTAATCTCAGTATTAAATTTAATAGAGGGAACCGGAGTTTCTTCATGGCTCAAATCAAGTAAACCAATATGAAAGGTACGCATAGACGTTCCCTTAAAAGTAACATTAAGCTTATTTTTTTCAGGATCCAGTGACAATACTAGTTCATCTCCACCACCAGCCCTCCGCATTATTCGGGACATGTCCTCAAGGTTTATGCCAAGTTTAACTTCACCACCGCACTTATACTCGCTGAAAGCCGATTTGGGCAACTCGAAATCAACCATAGCCACATGACTGGGATCCATCGCCCTTGCATGCAAGGAATTTTCATCCGCAATAAAGACCACTTCGTCAACTAAACCGGATAAAGCATCAACAATATTTTTCCAAAGCTTCGCATCCGTAAAAGCGAATTTAAACGACATATGCACCACCTTTTCCTTAAACTTCTAATCAGGATACATATGGGGGAATTGGTATGAATTAATCAGTTTTAGGTTTAAATAATATACTTTCCAAAGATATACCTATGCATTTTAAATCAAACATTATTATAATAACTATTAAGACTTCCTTTATAAGCACCCTCTATTCGGGTTAATATCAGTTTTCGATAGACTTTTTTAGCTGCTCTACTTCCGAGCGTAATTCAATACTCAGTTTATTTACATTTTGAATAATATTTGCATTAATCTGTATTTCGCTTTCTTCTCCAACCATAACAGTCCCAAATACTCTTATCTTATCACCCACTTTAATTTTGCTAATAAGCTCATCATCAAAAGCTACAATTCTAGCCTTACCAGTCCCGTCATCAATAAGCACAACATTTTGCTTTTTTTCCAACACAATACCTAAAACTTTAATAAAAGAATCTTCATTAGAAGCAATATCCTTAATTTGTTTTTCAACCGCCGGAGACCTATGTTTCCATGTACCGTCCTCATTTCTTCGATCCCAAGACATAAAACTCAACCCTAAGATATTTCATAAGGTAAGTAGCAGTTATAAAAGATACTATTAATACTCTGAAAAAAAACTTTCCCCTTTCACTAAACGCATCTTACAAAAAAAGATATTATACTTGGAAATTAATTAGAAATTTCAATTATATTTTGTTCAATTGCCTCCCTCAAAATACGGCACATAAGAATACGTTTTCTCGGATTAATTGCAACCATTCCATAGGTTTTTACATTTAAAAGATCCTCAACCTGTGATGGCTTCATAGCACCAGGCAGATCCTGTTTATTAGCTATAGCCAAAACTACAGTATTTGGTTTAAGACAAAATTCATCGACTATCTGACGAGTATTTAATACATTCTTAGGAGATGAGTCAGTCACCACAAAAATAACCTTAGCCCCACGCATAAACCCATTCCACAAAAACCTAAATCGATCCTGACCCGCAATATCGAAAAGACTAACCTCAACTTCACCTAAAGTCACAAAACCAAAGTTAATTCCAACCGTGGGATCATAATTGGTTACTGTTCTGTTTTCACTTAACAATGTTATAATGCTGGTTTTACCTACTGTAGGAAGCCCAATAAAGGCTACTTTTTCATGTTTCATTTTTTAGTCCTCTAGTTTGGGTGATAAGAGTTACAATAAAAGGAATTGGTTTTTCATTATGAATCTTAGTGTTATTGTAATATTGCTGAGGATATTCAGTATATGTTTGTGCTCTTCTAAAAATGGTGAATTTAAAAAATTATTATTGAAATTATTTTAATAATAATTTGAAAATGAGTATCTGAATTTTTTCCATCCTTTTGAGTGATTAGTAAGATCTCCATGTGTGACGGCATTTAACGCATCGGTAGAATATTGTTGAGCCTTCATCAGCCCTTCTTGTTTGAAGTTGCCAATATACTGCTTTATTATGACCACATTTAGGGCATGTAACTTTTGTAGTGGGCATGGTTTGAACCGAGTCTTCGTCTTCGATTATGGTTGTTTTGTCGCGTGGGGTGTGTTTGATTTCTTTTGTTATTTTATATTTTTCAGCTGAATCTTTTTCTAGGTCACGGGAGTAGCTGCAATTTCTACACTTTAGTGTCACATTCCCATTTTCATTTTTTATTGGAAGCATTATTGATTTGCACTGAGGGCAAAATTTCATTAGTTTCACCTTCAGATAGGTCGTATCAAAATTTTTTGTAATAAGAATTTAATCCAGTTGGTTGTTCACTTTTTGTTTATTTTCGCTCTCAATTCTTTCGAGAAGATTTTGAAGTAATAATGTGAAAATTTTAATGCTTATTTCTTTTTCAGTCTTGCGGTTTACTATATTTCTTTCAGGTATTAGGGAGATGAGTTGTTCCGCGGTTTCTTTTATATCAAAGTGGTCTTTTAACCAGGAATAAGCAATTAGTGCTTCGGCTGCATCGCCCAGACTATCTGCATTTTGTCTAGCAGAAAGGTGTTTCCTGAGACCGGCTTTTCTGATGGCTTCTGCCAGAATGGTGTCAGGAATTTTGGCACCATCAGGTTTACCAATCAACTTTGATTTTATTAGGGAGTATAGTAGATTTGCAATATTGTCTCCAAGTTTAGCTAGGTTTTTATCGTTTAGTATTTCTTTTAGAGATTTAGGCTTTGGTGATAAATTATTGAAATTATATTTATCATCTTTAGAGAAGCTCATGAGATTACCCTCTTTGAGAAAGACTTGTAATTTCTTTGCAGGTCTATTTAAATTTTTCAAGTTCTTTTTGAAATTTTTCTTTGAATTCTTCAATATTCGTCTCCAATTTTTCTAGAGTTTCTTTTAATAAAACTAAAGCATCCTTTTTTCCATTTGTTTTAAGGTATAGAACAGGCTTTGAAAGTAACGCATGCTCTATCCGATAGCCTGCAAAGACCAAGGCTTCATCTTCAAATAGAATTGATTTTATAGCATTACATAAGGTATGGCCTTCCCCTTCTATTTCTATTATTAGTTCATTATCTTTTTTTTCCACAATTTTTATTTTCATAAAGCATCAACTTCTCTAGTTTTACTCTACAATTAAAGCTTTCGAATAACGCCCTGCTTTTTAAGACATAAGATTATTTTACTGATAAACTTTTAATGAACATAATATAATTGGTTTAAAAACATTAAAGGGATATATAAATATCATATTCTTGCAAAAATTTAATGATGATTATAGAATAGTTAATAAGGGTAAAATTTTTCATTATTTTCGATTTTAAAGATATTTCATGTTTTTACTTTCCCGTAATCACTTGCAATTTTTCTCGTTTCTTTTTCTTCACAATCATTGCAATATAGAAAGTTTCCTCTTCTTTCTAGTTCAGATCCACATTTAGAACATGTAGTATATATAACTCCTAAGTTTGTTTCAGCAGTGGTTAATTGGATTAATTCTCCTTTATCCTCAATCACTCTAGCCCGTATAATATCTCCTGGTCTTAATGCATCAGATGTATTTTCCACATATCCAGGGCTAATTTGAGATATATGGATTACTCCTGAAAACGGATTAGCTAAATTCTGTCCTCTCACTCGAGCGATGTCCACAAAGGTTAACATTTTATTAATTTGTGTGACTTTTGCCAAGATAATATCTCCTTTTCGAGGTAACGCACGCAACTCTATTGGTATCACTCTCACCCTTTTTTCAACATTATCAATTACAACCCGCCCAATACTTGACGAATAAACAACTCCGTTTTCTTCGTACGTACCCTCTCCAGGAGTAAATTCTTCG
Organism: Candidatus Jordarchaeum sp.; assembly: GCF_052745115.1. NCBI lineage: Archaea > Promethearchaeati > Candidatus Jordarchaeia > Candidatus Jordarchaeales > Candidatus Jordarchaeaceae > Candidatus Jordarchaeum > Candidatus Jordarchaeum sp. The sequence goes on along the minus strand of NZ_JBRAKS010000075.1, from coordinate 4,329 downwards.
ATCACACCTAGCCAATCGCCAGGAAGTACTAAACTTCCAGTTTTTGGTTTATTTAGTTCCTGCAACTTCCTATCTCCATAAATTTTTTATTACAAGAATAATAATTCCCATTATTCATTACGCGTTTAACTAATATTAAGGCAATAAATCTTATTCTCTTTTTACTGTTCTCCTTACAAATTAATCAATTATGAGATAAAATATTTTTTCCAGCATTTAATATCCTATAAATATCTATGTCAACCATGTATTTTCTTTTAGTATGAAAATGGAAGGTCGGGGGGAGACCCATCTTCATCCGAATAATTCTATCAATTATACCGCCATTTTTCTTCACAAACTGAGAAATAAATTTTCTGTTTTTTAGACCATATTTATGTATAGTGTACGCTACATTAGCCAGCTCTATAGCTTTCTTCAAAAAAATTCTATCACTTGATCTCTTTTGAACCCCAAACGGAGGATTTTGCAGTATAGTATCAACAGATCCACCAATATTCGCAACATCTATAGCTATAAAGTCAATTAAATTTGAAACACCCATTTTTAATGAATTTCTTCTAGCAATTCTTAGAACCTTTGAGTCCAAGTCTACACCTACCACACGCTTTGCCCCGATTAAAGCCGCCCCTATACCCAGCATACCATTACCACAACCCAAGTCGAACACCGTACACCCAACAATATCATTAAAGGTGAAGGCGGCGATAAATAGAAGATTCGCTGCAACTTCACTAGAAGACGCGTATTGCTCCCAACTAACCTTCGGCGAAGGATTGACCCTTAGTTCACTCAGCAATCGCTCAAGATCTTTCTTCTTAAATCTTTGCTCTAACTTCATTATATTTCACTTTTAACCCTTTTGTTGGCGAGTGTCTGAATTTTTTTATATGACGTATAATTAATAAATAAAAAAATAATAATACATATTAAACAAATTATAATTTATATTGAAGAAGGTCTTTACTTGCACTTTCCCAGCTTTCAAAACCAAGTAAAACGTTAAGCTCTCTAGGGGTTATAACAGGTATTCTAAACTGGGGACCTTCTTCAATTACTATTCTAGGACAGGCAGTTATTATAAGAACTTCTATATCCTCTAGTCCATAAAATCTTTCAGGAGTTATTTCATCAGCAACTATTAAATAGGCTTCTCTTCCTTTGCTCTCAATTTTGTTTCTAATTTTCCTAGCTAATTCCAAATTAATTTGCCCAAACTTTGAACCAATAACCACACCAAATCTTGTCGCATCTCTAGCTTTTACTATATGAGCGTATCTTTGCATAAGAAGTCTTTTAATCATTTCCTCTAGATTAATAACTTTGCCAGAATATGGATCAGCTGCTATGACAATCTTACCAGTGGCTAAAGCAATTCCAAGGGGATGAAAAGTACCTCCTCCAATAAATAGAAACTGATCTACATCCAAGTTACTAACACTGGATAAATCACAACCTAGAATCTGACCGGCATATTTAGCCTTGCCACTGGGTTTTCCAATTAAAATCTTAAAACCTATCTCCTCGAGCAGATTTTTTACATCATCTAATTTGTGAGCATGTTGAACAGTAGTCGCAAGACCCACTTTTCTAGCATTTAACAAGTTAGCAGCTTTTAACACAACATCCTTGATTTCAACATCAGAACGCGCTTCGATAAATAATGTGGGAATTTTGGGTTTCTTAGGCCAAGGAGAGTGGCCGAAGTGCGCTAAAAGATCAGCTCTAAATTTTAACGCTTCATTTTCCGCTAGATCACAACCACCCCAACAAGGATCTACAGAAATAAATGTTTCAACCCCTGTTTCTGATTCAAGCTCTTTACTAATTTTTAAAGCGGAGTTTATTAGACCTTCAGGAAATTGAAGTAAAATCCGTCTCGCGTGCCTTTTTTTGATTTCGGATTTAATTCGATCTAGTTCCATAAAATTGTTCATTTCCATCAATTACTTATTTTATAAATTATCCATTAATTTTTCTTTCAAAATTAATTATTGATTTATCTTGAACTAAGTAGTTTTAATAGCTTAAGAAATTTACTGTGGGAAGAAGCGAATAACATATATCAGAGTAATTTATCTAGTATTAAATATATTTTTTGAGAGGTGACCAAAATTGCCACTAATAGAAAAAGTTTCTGCGCGTAAGATCCTTGATTCTCGGGGAAAATATACAATAGAAGTCACTGTTCACAGCAAAGATCTTAAGGCCATTGCCTGTTCTCCATCTGGAGCAAGTGTTGGAAAATTTGAAGCACAAGCCTTCCCGAAAGAAGGAGTAGAACGTTCAGTACAACTTTTACAAAATCAGTTATCTTCCAAAATTAAAGGAAAAGAAGCAAAAGAACAAACGGAAATTGACAGAATCATATGGGATTTTGATGGCACAAAAAATCTTAGTAAATTAGGTGGAAACGCAGCAATAGCCACTTCTATAGCTGTAGCTAAAGTCGCTTCAAAAGATAGAAATCTAATGTTATGCCAATATTTAGGCAGTAACTTAAATCTCCCCTTTCCATTAAGTAATATTATTGGAGGGGGGGTTCACACAAAAGGAGATTCTATAGATTTTCAAGAATTCTTAGCTCTCCCATTAGGAGCTAAAACATTTGAAGAGGCGGCGCAAACCAATGTAATGATTCATAGTACAGTAGCTGAAATTATAATGAAAAAGTATCCAAAATATGTGCTGGGAAGAAACGATGAAGGTGCATGGGCAGCTCCACTTACAATAAATGAGACCTTAGAAACACTTACCAAAGCAATAGAAAAAGTGGAAAAAGAGATAGGGGTCAGGGCAAAAATTGGTATAGATGCCGCGGCTTCAGAATTGTGGGATAGTAAAAATGAAGAATACGTTTACAGAAAAGAGAACAGGAGACTGAGCTCGGAACAACAATTAGAGTACCTATTGGAGCTCATAGAAAAATATGAAATTGCATACTTTGAGGATCCATTTCAGGAAGAGGATTTTGATTATTTCGCGAAATTAACAGCAAACACAAAAAACAGATGTATGATAATAGGAGATGATTTGATAGTAACCAACAAAAACCGCCTTGAAACAGCGGTGGAAAAAAACGCAGTAACAGGAGTTATAATAAAGCCGAATCAAGTTGGCACTCTAACAGACACTAATTCCACCGCAAAGCTATGTCACGAAAGCAAAGTTATTCCCGCGGCTTCACATAGATCGGGGGAAACCACAGACCCCGCTTTAGCGCATATCGCCGTAGGATTAAAATGCCCAATAATCAAAATAGGTACAATGGGGGGAGAACGTATGGCAAAGATTAATGAGCTTATTAGAATGGAGAATTCTCTAAAGATAAAAATGTCTAAACTACCAATGAAAAAATAATAAAAATTTAAATGAGATAGATATAATTAATGAAATTAAATGAAATGAAATGAAATTAGTAGATGCAGAAAATATAATTGAGTATATTATAAGTAACTACAGATATTCTGGGAAAATTGTTGAAGTAGGTGTAGGAAAATTTCCACAAATAGCGCTAGGACTTAAAAAAGCATTACCAGAAACAGAAATTATCGTTACAGACTTAAATCCCCAATTCTTGGAATACTTATCAAACGAGAATATTAAAACCTTTGTCGATGATATAATTAAACCGGACATAAAAATTTATAGTAACAGCGATCTTATTTATTCAATTCGTCCACCTCCAGAATTTCAGCATTATCTTTTTAGAATCGCAAAAATCGTAAAAGCAGATCTTATACTTAGACTACTAACAAATGAATATCTTTGTATTTATCATCCGAGTCACGAAATTATAAATTATAAAAAAACAGTACTACACCTTTTTAAACATAAGAAGCAAAGCTATTGAAAGTAATAGTGTTATACTGTAATATTATATTCATTTGTGGTTTTATGAATTATTAAATCACCCAGTAAAAATTGCTTAATCTTATTGAAGAACACGAGCACGTCCAAAAAATTGAAGTATTCGTTTTTTATAGGATTGTTTGAGGTATGTTATCGTTGACAATTCCCCCTTTACTGTTGTAAACAGCCTGGGCGGACTGGCTATGGTAGCCGCTGAGCCGAATTAAGTGGACGGCGAGTCCACTAGTATAACTGCTTTAGCCATGCCCTGTGTCCTACCCTTTTTAAGGGAATTATACTGGTCGCAGGATCTCTGGCCAGGCCTGCTGTGTGAACAGCGCGCGGATGTTGTGGGCGATGTACTTGAGCAGTAGTCCTTTTCTCCGCATGTCTGGTCTTCGGTAGTTCAGTGTGCTTCCGTCCCGTAGTCATTCAGCAAAGTATTTATCTATTGATATGTTGAATTTGTAGCCTTTT
>NZ_JBRAKS010000074.1:0-13579 GCF_052745115.1 Candidatus Jordarchaeum sp. | reverse complement strand
AATTATTCTTTTCGAACTATCCCAACAACCCACATACTTAAGGCGCCTTCTCAATTCTTATTTTAATAAAATTTAAATAAAAGAATAAATAAATATAATAAAACACGAATTTCTTTAAGAACAACCTTCATTGAGGGATACTATGTCAGAGGAAGAAATCTTTGAAAAACTAAACCAAGCACTAACAGAAGGTGACGATCTCCTCGCAGCTGACCTGGCAAAACAAGCACTAAAAATGGGAATATCCGCCATTGACATATTAAACAAAGGATGCACTCCAGGAATGATGAAAGCCGGAGAAATGTACGCATCCGGTCTCGGTGGAGCCTCACTAACAGATCTTCTAATGGCTGGCGAGGCCATGCAAGCGGTATTAACAGTGATAAGGCCTCACCTGAAAGCAGAAAAGTCAGAGATGGCAGGCAAGCTAATTATCGGAATGGTTGAGGGAGACCTGCACACCATAGGAAAATCAGTCGTTATCTCAATGTTCGAATCTGCGGGCTGGGACGTCATCGACCTAGGCGAAGATGTACCCCTAAACAAGTTTATAGAAACCGCTAAACAGCAAAATCCTGACATAATCGGAGCAGCCTCAGCTATTACAGGCTGCCTAGACAAGTTAAAAACTTTAAAGGAAATTATCGACAAGGAGAAAATTCCGGTCAAGTACATGGTCGGTGGATGGGCCACAGGCCCAGAATTTGCAAAAAGTATTGGTGCCTACTTTGCAAGAGATGCTCTAGCAGCAGTACAACTAGCCACCGAACTCATGGAAGAGGCCTAGGAGAGAATGGAGGTGTGGAGAATTGACTGAAGGTGAAGAATATTTATCATGGTATAAGAAGCCAGAGCCGTACACGGTGCCCTCCGAGAAGCCAGCCGAAGCTGGTGGAAAAAAGGCGGCCGACTGGTGCGATTACGCCTACAGTGAATGGGAAATCTACGAGAAACTGAAGATTCCCGACTGGTACTGGAACTTCAAAGACCCCGAATGGTCTGAAGAAGAACAGGTCATGATGGAGCGCATAATGCTCAAGATGCACGAAAACATAGCTAAGGAAAAAATGACCCCCATAGACCGATACTGGGCCACCGCTTATGGTGTGGAGAGAGACCGCTGCCCCATAATGGCCGGCAACTACGCTCTCGCCACCACTGCTCCAAGGTTACTGGATGCCTGGGGTGTAGTTTTGAAGGGAGTGGACTTTCACAGATATCCTAAGCTACACGTAATAGCAACCAACATGGCTGTGGCAAAATTCGCTACCGACATTATTTTCACTCACAAAATCACCTACTCTGAAGCTGAGTGGGGTGGACATGTTTATCTAAAGGAAACCTCGGCTCCCGTATGTAGAAGCGCGGGAGCAATGGAAACTGGCTTCAAAGTTCCATGGTTACCATATAGGACCGCCCCGTTCCTATCACACAAAATACCGGAAGCGGACTACGGAGCATACGCACATCAGCTCTGGGAAATCAGAATTATTAAGGAGTATCTAAGAAGGGCGGGGCTCTGGGGAGTAATGCCCCTTATGACAAATACCTGTGTAGGCCCCATAGGCACCGCCGGAGCAGCCATTGGTCCTACTTTGGGTATTCGAGAGAGAGCCATTATGTATAAGAGGAATCCTGAATGGTATCATATGTGTATGAGGGAGGCTCTCAGATTCTGCATCAGACACCACAGAGCGGTAAGAGACGCTGGAACAGACATCATGTTCTTCTGCGACGGTCTCAACACCATGGGTACGGACATGACCGCAGACCTAATACAGTATCACGTGGAGCTATGTAAGGAGGTGCACTGGCCGCCCGGAGGAACACTGATTACTGGAGGAGACTTCAGAAGACATGTGGACATCTTAATTCAGTCACATGGAAAGTACGCATACATGGTGGGCAGCGACCACGTGTGGCCAATTGAAGACGCTCTCAAAACCTGTCTCCACTATGATAAGATGTGGTTCGACTTTCCGGACTGGGACAAGATTAAGGCAGCCGACCTTTCAGAAATTGCAGCCTATGAGAAAGAGAGATTCAAAATTGCCTGTTCGAACCCCAAGAGCAAGTACTGGAACCCGGGACCAAGCGACTACTGGATACCCATGGAAAATTACCAGGCTTGGGTTGACGCATCTAAAAAGTATGGTTCTTATCCCAATGGCTGGGAGCAACCATAAAAAAGTTAACTACTGTTAGGATGGTTTATTGTAATGGCTACCGCGGAACAAGCTGATGCGTGTTATCAGCATAGTGCGAAAAGGATTAAAGACATGTCTGAGGAAGGTTACGGCGAAGGATGGGAACCCTTCCAAATGTGTTTCTGGATGAAAGACTTGAACCGGGGATACCTATTTAAGTTTAAGAAGGATGGGATACTCGAAAGTACCGAAATAGTGACAGAAGAACCTACCGGCATAAGTGCCGTCGTTATTATGTCTAGTGATGATTGGGTTGGTCAGCACACGAAGGAAGTGGATTTGGCTGAAAAATACTATTCTGGAGAAATGCAAATTAAGGGTGACGTGGCGGTGCTACAGCAATACAAAGTCTTCGCTTCCTACGAGCCCTATTATCCTCCGGGACATCCTAAACACAAAGGATAACTTCGCTAACCTCTACCAACAAATCTACCAAATTCCTTCCCACATTTTTTACATTTAAAAATACGAAAAATTCCCGACACCACAGGTTCATCTCTCACGCTTTGCACGGAAAAAGAGCCACAATGCGTACACCGAAAACGGCTGATGTCGAATCCAAAATCTTTCGGCGAAAATGAAATATCGGAATTATCTCTAGATGGTTGCTTTTCTTCTAGTTCATCGGGCAGTATATTCACCACCAGACTTGCTTAATAACAGAATTTAAATACAATTATTTTCAATGAATTAAAGTAGAAAAGCTAATATATATTGATAATGAAAATGATACAAGCCAGATTTATTTTATGAATTAGAATTTAAAACTTTAAAAAAGAGGTGTGGTTCTACATGTCTAAAGTAACCAAATGCGCAAAATGCAATTCAGAAAATATCCAAATGAAGGAAGTCTCTGTACCCTCAATACTTGAAATAGGAAGAAATTTCCCGGCTGACGCCTATGTGTGCCTTAAATGTGGATACGCAGAATTTTATTTCAGGGAACTCGATTTTACCACCCGACCACACTAAAGGGAAAACAGAGACAATTAATCAATGTTATAAGTCTGTAAATAAATTACACTTGGGATTAAAATGGCTAAAGTTGCAAAAGTAGGAGAGATGCTCTTCCCTCTTAATCTTCACTACTCACACCATAAACGCGGCCATATGTGGGTTAAGAAATTGGAGGACGGAAATATCAGAATAGGCTTAGACTCCTACGGAGCTATACCTATGACGGTTACAACCATCACTCATCCATTACCATATGTCATTGAATTGCCTCCCGAGGGAACACAACTCAAACAGGATCAAGCTTTCGGTCTCCTAGAAACAGTAAAATACATAGGCCCATTCTTCGCGCCATTATCAGGAACCATTGTTGAAGTTAATCCGGATAGAATATCATCTCCACCACATAATATTAGAAATGCTTACACTGATGGCTGGTTCCTGATTCTTAAACCAGAAAACTATGAAGCGGAAATAAAAAATCTTCTTACAGGCGAAGAAGCAATAAAATGGATTATTCAAGACATAATTGAGTTCACTGAGGAAGATGACGAAATCATAGAACAAGCAAAGCAAGGATACACCATAGTGGATATGGACTTGCCCTAATTCTAAAAAAATTATTTTTTACGCACTTTTTAAAGAATAAACTAAAGGTCCCTCTTTATTACTAACACCATAATATTATCTGATTTACTCTCAATGCTCCTTTTAAACTCATCCGGATTTTTTATGACCGCACCTCCGTCGTATATTAAAAAGAGAACATTACTGTAGATACTGCTGAAAGCAGGAATGTGAGAAACTATTTCGGTCACCGCTCGTTCCAACTCCTCTCTGCTCTTAACCAGTTTTACCTCCATGGCCAGTAAACCCCTTAAAAGTATGAAATCAACATTATAGGCTCCCATATAAACTTGGATAATTTGGTCACGCAACAAGGTGGAATCAAAAGACAAACAAATATCCCTAATCCTATCTTTCAAATCCTCCTCATCCTCAAAAGCCTTCCCTTTACTTAATTCCCCTCTTAGAGTCTCAATCATTCTTTGAACCAGATCCTTATCCTTTGACTTTTCAGAGAAATATTTAGCAAAATTTTTAAGAGACATTCAGCAAACACCACCAAACTAAGCAATAATTCGATAATATAAGATTAATCGACAGAAACCTGAAATAATCAATCCAAATTTCTCAGTTCCTCCTATAAAAGAATTACCGATATAATAAGAGTTGAGCAAATTCCAGTCAAAAATATTAGGTTTTAAAAGAAAGATTGTTTAAAGAGTGAAAATGGCTAGAATTTGGAGCTTTTACGAGTCTAAAATTAGTTATATTAGTTAGAGTTTCAATTGAATGGGTTTTCTTTCTTTTTGGAACTGCTCTAGTGTTTTACCGAATTTGCCTTCTACATATGGTCTGTAGATGTTATTGTAGGTACAAAACGGAATTATTTTCCCATCGGGGGTGGGATAATTTATGTCGCAGTACTGAACTCTTTCGAGATCCATATTGAACGGATCCATAAAATGCATCAGTCCCAGCATAATTACGTTGTGCATGAAGGCTCTCAGTGAACCATAGCTACCCTTTTTTAAAAGCATTGATGTGAGGTCCTTAATCAAACCCTTTTTCTTGATATGTCTTACAGCACCCCGCGAGTTTAAGTTTAGCACGTACACCCGCAAACCGCTTTCCCTCAGCGTAGAGATTGCATATATCCTCCAGAATTCCCAAGATTTTATCTATATCGATGACCTCAGTAATCGGATAGTAGGATCCATCATCTCTGAGAAACAAGAAACTAGACATACCGCACGCAAAATGTGCGCTTAGCTCAAGCTCTGGACGCCCCTTAATGAGTTCCAAAGCTCTTCCAAGCAACACCATGGAAGGAATAGTATACCAGTCTTTTACCCTTACCCGACCAGCAGTCTGCTTCTCAATGAGATGAATGATTTCCGGAATAGTAATACGCATCCTCAAGCGTTCTTCGTAGTCGATTCGACCAGCGATACTTACAGGCTGGAAGTTAATACATCGAACAATGTCCCGATTATCCAATGCAAATTGAATAGTTGCCCCCAGCTGGTCATCGTTAACACCCTTCATAACTGTTGGTACTAATATCACACCGTCCAGGTCTGCTTCCTTACAGTTATCCAATACCTTCTGTACGATAGGTCTTAGATCCATGTTTCTGGCTGCAATATACGGTTCAGCTTTAACACCATCAAACTGGAGATATATAGTATTTAGCCCGCATTCCACAAGCTCACGTATATAATCGACGCTCTTAGCCATCCTAATCCCATTAGTGGCAATCATGACATGATTGAATCCGAGTTCTTTATCCCACTTAACGTATTGGGTAGATTCTCACTGAGTGTAGGCTCACCACCCGCAAATTGAATGCCCGGGCAAGGTACTGGCAGGTTCCGCCGAAGATTCTTCATCATATCAAGTACTTCTTCTGGTGAAGGTTCGTAAATATTGCCCGATTCGCCGGCACTAGCAAAGCATATTGGACAGTTTAAATTGCATCTATTGGTTACATCAATTATAGCTAGAGCAGTGTGCGATTTGTGATTGGGGCATTGGCCACAGTCTTTGGGACAGCCTTCGGCAGTTTCGGTTCTCGGGTTGTCAAGACCTATCGTCTTATACCAGTATGTCATGGCGTGTTTGAACATCTCTGCATCAGACCAATACAAATCTATAAACTCGCCGTGCTTATCACAGGTCTTCCTCATCATAACTTTGCCGTCTTCTTCGTAGACCATAGCCGGTACAACTGTCACTATCTCATCAAGTTTACACACAGGACAAATAGACTTGGTCTGATAGGGTAACTCCCGAATGGGATGCTTCTCCGCGTGAAATCGGAAAAGGTCCTTGTTCTCATGTATGGATGCCACTTCAGGCAAAGGTTTAATCCTTTTTGTCCCCATAAATTAACAAACCCACCTAATAACTATGATACTAATGTTGATAACGATGATTTAGTTTACTAAACCTAAATTTAATATAAGCGTTTCCAGTTAACAGTAATCTAAACAGAAATGAGTGTTTTCATAGGCTACTGAGGATTTAATAGAGGTTTCATGTTCCAATTTCATATTGCTTGTGGTTTGAATTCTCCGAATACTTCCCTTAACACGTCACATATTTCTCCAATTGTTGCATAGGCCTTAACCGTCTCTATCAGGGTTGGCATAAGATTACACTTATTATCCTTCGCCTCTTTTCTCAGTTTTTCTAGTAGATGCTTAACCAGATTGTCATCTCTCTTATTTTTGATTTTTTGCAGGTTTGAGATTGCTTCCTTTTCAATCTCGGGATCGATCTTGTGTAGGGTGAGCACTGGTTCTTCTTCGGTTTGAAACTTGTTTACTCCCACAATAATTTTTTCGCTTCTCTCTACTTCTTTCTGGAACTTGTAGGCCATTGTGGCTATTTCTTTCTGAACATACCCCTTCTCTATGGCTTTCACCATTCCCCCCATCTGGTCAATCTCTTCGATGTACTGCATCGCCATCTCTTCGATTTTATCGGTTAGAGTTTCTATAAAGTATGACCCTCCAAGAGGGTCTATAGTGTTGGTGACACCGCTCTCATAAGCTAGTATCTGCTGGGTTCTTAGCGCGATTCTTACTGATTCTTCTGTGGGAAGTGCGAGGGCTTCGTCCATGCTGTTGGTGTGTAGAGATTGGGTTCCTCCCATTATGGCTGCTAGGGCTTGAATCGCTACTCTAATAATGTTGTTCTCGGGTTGTTGGGCTGTTAGGGTGGAGCCCGCGGTTTGGGTGTGAAATCTTAATTGCATGGAGCTTTCATCCTTGGCATTGAATCGATTCTTCATTATTTTGGCCCATAGTCTACGGGCCGCTCTGAATTTTGCGATCTCCTCTAAGAAGTCATTATGCGAGCTGAAGAAGAATGACAATCTTCTTGCAAACTGATCAATATCCAGTTCTCGGTCTAATACCGCGTTCACATAGGATATTCCATTGGCGAGTGTGAAGGCTACTTCCTGTACCGCGTTGGACCCTGCTTCTCTTATGTGGTATCCGGATATGGATATCGGGTTCCATCTGGGCATATTTTTTGTACAGTATTCTATCACATCGGCAACCAGTCTCATGGAAGGCTCTGGGGGGAAAATGTATGTTCCCCGGGCAATGTACTCTTTCAGTATATCATTTTGCACCGTGCCGGCCAGTTTTGAGATGTCAACTCCCTGTTTCTGAGCCACAGCAATGTACATGGCTAGTATTATTGCGGTGGGAGAGTTGATGGTCATTGAGGTGCTAACTTTATCTAAGGGTATCCCCTCAAAGAGGGTTTCCATGTCTTTTAGGGTGTCTATGATTACTCCTACTCTGCCTACCTCACCTTGGGCGAGGGTATGATCAGAGTCGTAGCCCATCTGTGTGGGTAGGTCGAATGCGATGCTTAGTCCTGTTTGGCCTTGCTCTATGAGGTATTTGAATCTGAGATTGGTTTCTTTTGCGGATGCGAAACCGGCGTATTGACGCATGGTCCAGAGCCGTCCCCTGTACATTGTGGGGTAAACGCCTCTGGTGAAAGGATATTCTCCTGGGAACCCTAGCTCCTCAATATAATTTTTCTCTATTCGGTCCAGTGGAGTGTAAATTCTTTTTTCCTCAATTCCTGACGCCGAGAAAAATATTTTCTCACGTTCCGGGTTCTTTCCTAAAAATTTTTCTAGTTTTTCTTTCTCCCATTTTTTGAATTCTTTTTCCAGAATCTCTTTATCTTTTGTTTCTATTTTGGTCAATTTACAAACCCTCTAGCCTACAGGTTTAAAGATGATTCCAAAATTTGGTTTTCCTTCAGGGTCCACTGATACTTGACCGTATGTGGGTTTAACTTTCATTCCTATCTCAACTTTTTCATTTTCCAATATATGCCCTAGGGCTCTAACCCCATTGTTGAATTCCACTATTCCGAAGACGTATGGTGGCTCTCCTTTTAGGGTTTCGGGGAGTGCATAAAGCTTGGTGAAAGTGGTGATCGTGCCACTATCCAAGGGTTCGGGATAGATATCTTCAAATTCTGAGGATTTACACTTAATACATCTGGCCCTTCCAGGATACTGTATTTTGCCGCATCTCTTGCATTTGATTCGACGCAGCTCTGCCAATATTTTTTCCTTATCCTCCATATGTTAATCACCCTTACGATATTTGCGTGTTTATTTATGAACTCTTGGTTAGCAATTCACATATATAAATTATATTAAGAGCTTTAAACACATTGCCCATCGAAATTAAAGAAAAGTGAGGGATGGGAAAAGAAGTTCCTATTAGTGAAAAGGAGAATATTTGCTAAAGCGTAAATGAAAAAAATTAACAATCTTCATCTTTTTATCTTAGAAAGTAGATATCAAATATATTTATCTAATTATAGTTGGAGGGGTAAGTCAGAAGGCTTGATTATTAAAGCTTTATACCAGTATAGATCGAAAATCTTTTTAGTTAACTTCAAGAAATCTTCGGATCTACTAAAAATACACTTGCTGTAATCAATCGAATCTCCGGCTCTAAGGAAAACCATAGCTCCATTATCCGTAATCATGAGGGATAAATTAAGTTCTTCGGATAACCGTACACTGTTAAAAAAATCAATTTGTTTTAATAATTCATTTGCTCGGGGAGTCAAATATTCACTTCTTGTGAATTTTTCAAATAGTTTGCGATCGATAATCGCCTTGATATCAAAGCCGGTTCCCGATTGAACTTTTTTCTGTGTAATAGGAATTACTGAAGTTTGTAATTGGTCCGTAACAGCGTAAATATATTCATTGGACTTCTTGATTAATTCTGCCCATAATTCAATGTTTTCCATAGTTTTTGTTCCAAGTTCGATGTCTGATAAGCATACTATCTGGAACAGAATTTCCATGGGTATGTTTTCAAAATTGTGAGTATTTATAAAATCCACTAAACTCAGACTGTTCTCAAAAAAGGGGGTCACAGAACAAATCATTTTACCAAAAGAAGTGATTTGGTAATCACCTTCAACAGTCTTTTGAATGAGCTTTGCTTCTTGTAATCTTTTTAAGTGTCGGGATACCTCGGGTCCCGTGAGCCCTAATTCAGTTTCCAAATGCATATGCTTTTTCTTTTTCTTAGAAATAGATTTTAAGATGCTATATCGTTCTCCATGGGATAATTCGAAGAATAAGTCGTTAACCTTCATATTTCATCTAAATTTTCTTTTAGTATATCTGAGAATATAAAATTAACTCAGAACCAAATAATTAAGATTAATCTTAAGAATTAGGATAAATCTTAATTCGATAAGGCTCATATTAGGAATTTTTTAAATAAAACATTCATTAAAATATAATAAAGACTCAAAATGGAGAAGAGGAGGCTTCTTTTTGTTAGATGATTTGGAATTCAAAGTCTTACAAATACTAGCTAAGGAATTTGAATACACCCAAGGACTACACATGGAAATCAAAAAGCTTCGAAAATTATTGGGATTGAGGAAAGAATTGGACACAGTATTGGAGTCTTTAGAGAATCAAGAACTCGTAAACTTGTACAAGGAGAAGGACAAAATAAAACTTGCAAAAATAACCTGGAAAGGACTGAACGAGATCGGCGATGTCTCATTGAAATATGGTCTAGGTAAAGATTATTATAAAAATTATAAAATGGAGTTGTAAATGAAATGGATTACATGCCATGGTGGAGTGAGAAGAATAGAAAGTTTGCCGATGAAATGGAAGCGTTTGTAGATTCTGAGCTAGTTCCATTAGCTATGAAACTAGAAGAAGAAAACAAGGATCCAATGGCTATCCAATGGCAAGCCAGCAAGAAATGTATCGAACACGGATTCCATCCACTAATGGTTCTAACCGAGGAGAAATATGGGGGGAGTGAACAAGGCTATACGGGTTACACTATACTAAATGAGGAAACTGGGAGGTGCTTGTTGAATATCAACCCGCTCCTTACAAGTGTGTTTGGTGCTGGACCAGTCCTATTATTTGGGACTGACGCCCAGAAAGAAGAGTTCCTTGCTCCAATGGTCAAGGGCGAAAAATGGGCATCTATAACTGTAACCGAGCCGGACGCAGGAAACGATGTTGCTGGTCTACAATTACACGCCGAAAAAGATGGTGATGAATGGATCTTGAATGGTTGGAAACGATTCATTACCCTTGCTCCATTATCAGATTACCTTATGCTTTACGCTAATACAGATCCCCAAATGAAACAAATACATAGACACTTGACTGCTTTTATCGTGCCCAGACGTAGTAAAGGTATTACTATAGAGAAGATTAACCGTTTAACGGGTAGAGTTGAGATGGCAAATTCGGTTGTACGGTTCAGAGATGTCAGAGTTCCTGAAAAATGCATGATATTAGAACCGGGTGATGGTTGGATGGTGATGACGAGCGCCTTGAATATCGAGCGACTTGGTCTTGCGGGAGTAATTGGTCAGGGCAGAATTCTCCAGGAAATAGCACGTGCGTATGCCAAGAGAAGAGTCCAGTTTGGAATGCCAATTTCACGTTATCAAAATATTCAATTACGGATGGCAGAAATAAAAATGCGTCTGGAGACTGCTCGTGCTACCATCTACTACCTAGCTGATTTATTGGATAAAGGCGAGGCAGATATGTTTGAATTTGGTGTCAAATCTGCTGCAGCAAAAATTTATTGTACTCAATCTCTTGCTGAAATCGGTCAGCACGCGGCATATATTTGTGCAGGAGAAGGGTATACACAAGAATTCGGAATTTACGGTATCTTAGAAAACGCGATGTTAATGCAGATTGCGGGAGGGTCAAATGATATTTTAAAAATATTCATTGGACGAAACGAGTTTATTAAAGATATAGATGAGAGATTATTACCACGAGCATTGAGAGGTGTAACTAAAGAGGAGATTGAAAATCTAAATGAATCCTAAAAAAATTGTAAATACCTTTCCTACACCAATTTTAATTTTTATTTTCGCTACTATGTAAAAAGAAGCTTCCTTTCTTAAATCAAATATAAACAAAATACTGACCATAAAAATATAATTAATTAGTCCAACAACATAAAAAAGGAGGAATCGAAAAATGGGAGAATATGAAACCATATTGTACGAAGTGGAAGACCAAGTTGGTTGGATAACATTCAACAACCCCGAAAAAATGAATCCGCTAAATAAAAAAGTTTGGCATGAAATAATGGATGTGTTATTAAAAACTGAAAAAGGCGTCGATGTGCGAGTAATCGTAATAACGGGAAAGGATCCCGCATTCTCATCGGGTCTGAACATAAAAGAACTATCCACGGTCGGCTTTAAAGGATTGGGTGAGTTCCTAGCAGACTTACTTGATCCACATGAGCTCCTGATCAGGTATCCAAAACCGATGATCGCTGCGATTAATGGACTCTGCTATGCTGGTGGATTGGAATTGACATTGTTTTGCGATTGTGCTATTGCTAGCGAGCGTGCAGTGATGGGGTTCTGGGAAAATCGTCGAGGTTTGGTTAGTGGCACAGCTTTTCTTATGTTGGCCGACATACTAGGAATGAGACATGCAAAAGAATTATTATTAACTGGTAAAATAATAGACGCCCAGGAAGCTTATCGGATAGGACTAGTGAATAAGGTTGTCCCACATGAGAAATTACACGATGAAGTTATGGATTTAGCTAATGAAATGAAAAAAGTTGCGCCAGTAAGCCATAAATGGACAAGAAAATGGTTCGCTGAGAGCAGACATTTAAATCCCCACAAGTGTATCGGTTTACTCTGGGAGCCATTCTATGAACTATTTCGTACTGAAGATGTCATTGAGGGGTTCACTGCCTTCCTAGAGGGTAATAGGGAACCAAAATGGAAAGGCAAATAAAGCGGATTAAATTGCCTTATTGCTCAGTTGGTTGTATCTACTTCGCTTGTACCCTAGTGGGAGTGCAAAAACTTTTTTCTCTCTCCCCACCTATATCTTTTCCCTTGGAAGACTAGGTCTCTCAACATTTTCGAGTTTAGCATGATACAGTATAAAGAAAAATGAGTCGCTTAAAAACCCATAAATGCAGATGTTAATGGAGTATTCCCGATACCAATTTTTGTTTATAGATAACTGGGTCATGGCAAATTCATCAGAATCTTTAACCTACTGAGAAATATGGTGATTTTAGTCGATCAGAGTGTGAGTGTTAAACCAAAAGTATATATAATTTGTTTAATTTATTAGACCTTAGGCGTAATTATTTTTTATTCAGAAATGGGGCGAAAAAGTTTAAAATCCTTCAGAAATCCTACCGAAAAATGCAAAAACTGTGATAAAAGACGCTTGAAAACGGAAAAAAAATCCGGAAGTATCAATTACGCCTAAGGTCCATTTAATTACAGCAAGTGAGTATTTAAAGTAAAATTACAAATAATAGAGTAGTAGGTTAAAAATTTCAATCTACTTTCTCAAGCCTCTTATGGGGGTTTGAAATTTAAAAATTTTAAATAGGTGTGATGGTAAATGTCCGAAATGAAGGATTTTTTTAATGCCATAGTCTACTGTAATGTATTCATTGCAGCGGATAAGATGGGTGTAACTCCAGTGTTACTTGGACGCCAAGGAGCAACGGTATTAGCCCCGGTAATAGACGGTCTCTTCAAACAGATAGTAGGTTCAGATCCCCCTAAAACCATGGGAGAGTTCATAAAAAACATTGAAAAATTGGGAAAAGACACCGGACTATATCAAATTGAAATTATAGCGGATCCTTCTGAAAACGCACACAAAGAGAAAATTACTAACTGCATATGGACAGAAATGGCTAAATACGCGAAAACCTTGGGATACAACGCCTGTCCTCTGTGTGGCATAGCGGTCACTATAATGGGGGGTATCCATGCTCTAGGTTTGGGTGAAGTGAACCGGTTCGAAGCAGAAAATAACGAGAACGTTTGCATCTTAAAACTAGAAATGCAACAGAAATAAAATATTCCAATAGAGTCGTTAAAGCCGATCTTCCTTCAATTTTTTTCAATTTTTTTAAAAATTATGTGTGTATTTAGCTCAAGTTTCAGATCTCTCCTATAATTGCTGGAAAAGCGGAAAGAGGCTTAATGCTTCCCTCTTTTGCTTTAAGCGTGGAACCTGAAGGAAAAGCGAATAGAAACCTACGTTTGGCAAAAAGGGGAATAATAATCCTTTTCCATTTTGCTCAGCTAAATTCACACAAAATTATATATTTTTAAAGGAATATTTTCTCTTAAAAAGTGGATAAATAGTCTACAGATGCATGATTGATTTAATTTTTAAGATTTTTTAAAAATGATTTTTATTGTGTCTTCTGCTTTTGTTAATGAAGGGGGGACATTAAGGGCAATGTCATTAAGTTAAGCCCAAATTCTTTTCTTGTACTTATGGT
>NZ_JBRAKS010000073.1:0-13711 GCF_052745115.1 Candidatus Jordarchaeum sp. | reverse complement strand
GAGGGCGTGGTTAGGCAGCGTTTAAGTCGTGGTCCGTCTTTGGAAGGAAACCTTTGCTTTGCCCAGCGGTGGTTCCTTTTAGCGGATTTTTGTTCTCCACGCTGATTGCCGACTTGGTTCTCGTGGGCAGGGTTGTAGCCTTGTATTGGACATCTCTGCGGATGTTTGGGTTCATGATTAAAGTCCAAGAATGGTATTATTTATCATTAAATCTTTCTACTGTTGTGAACCCTTCGAGAAGGTAAGCAAATACATTGAGGAAGCAAGAACCATAGCTGTTAACCCATGCGCCTGCCGACTCTCAGCCAACAACTGCGACAAACCAATAGATGTTTGCTTCAGCTTCGACCGTTTCGCCGACTACATAATAAAGTACCGTAAAGGAAAAAAAGTATCGAAAGAAGAAGCACTCGCGATACTCCAAAAAGCCGAAGACGCCGGGCTGGTTCACACCATAAGTAACCAGCAGGAGAGACCAAACTTTATCTGCAACTGCTGCACCGACTGCTGCATATTGCTCAGAGGACTCACAGAGCTCCACAATCCGAGAACTATAGCCAAATCAAACTTCATGCCCGAAATAAACAGTGATAACTGCCGTCTATGTGAAACCTGCGTAGAATGGTGCCCTCTCCAAGCACTCTACCACCATTATCCACACAGTGAAGACCTCTCAGACGACAGGATAATGATCCTTGAGGAGAGATGCATAGGCTGCGGAATCTGCGCCCACAAATGTCCCCACGACGCCATAAAACTAGTTAGAGTCAGGGAAGAAATTCCGGAAAAAACTGGAAGAGACTCCCTGATCAGAGTTGAAACCGAAAGAATTCACTAACCCGTAAGTTCATCTAGATTTTCGATGAGAGCTGTTAATCTTTCCTGAAGTTTATTTTTACATCTTATATCGTTTGGAGTGATATCACCCCAAAATTTTTTTACCTGTAAATTCTCAATTTCAATTTTAAGCTCAAAGAACGCATCCTTTATCCTTTCTATACTCTTGGCAGTTTCTATATTAACTTCTCTTGATTTACGATTTAATCTTGATAGTAGGAAACAGGTATGAATATAGTATTCCCGAATTCTTTTGTACTCCTGTTTAATCCTATTCCTTTTGACTTCAAATTCTTCTTCACTAATTTTCCCGTTAACTAATTGTGTTTCAATAATATCAATCTTGGAATCCAAATTTTTAAGTTCTGCATGAAGCCTCTCTTTTTTCTTCTCTATCTTGAACTTTCTCTGCTTCTGAAGCTTCATAGCCTTATCAATATCGATCAATGAAGAAATGATTCGGAAGAACGATTCTTGAAAAATTGACGCATTACCCATCCAGTTCTGGAGATCATTTCGATGACGGAGCTCGGCTATAGCCAGAAAGCTTTGAAGTCTTTCTCTAATCCAGTTCTCCTCCGAGGCAGTGGTACCACTAGTGATACAGGTAATAGTTATAATATCACCGTCCTCTTTTATAAAAGTCCCAAACTCTGTCTCCAGTTTCTTAAGATTACCTTTCCGCATCTCAATCATAAAAGACTTTACTGCCGCTATAAATCCCGAAACAATAATCGTATGATGCTCCATTTTAAAAAAGTCAAATGCCCACAAAGTGATGCCACTAGGAATATGATCCACAATAATGTTCTCTAAACTAGCCAAAACCCTAACCGGAATAAGATATCTCCTTCTGAACCCATCAGCAACAATCCCTGCTCCGAGCAAAGAAGCAATCACTAGTGTGAGCGAAACGAAAAGCACCAGGTTTTGACTCTGCTCCATTTTTATAATGATTAAAGAAACTAGTGAAATGAGAATTATGGCGATTGGGAGACCCGCCTTCTTTTGCATTACCACCCACCAACATTTCCAAATCCTTTTTCCGCACTACTAATTATATTCTAGGAGAATTATGTATAAAAAAATATCGCAGAAATGGATAATAATTATTGCGATAATCACAATAATAATTGCATAAAAAATGAAATTTAGAAAATGAAGTTGTGATTATACAGATATAGAGGAGAATTCCGTAAATTCAATTAAATTTTTATATTCGGTTATTTAAACATATTTTGAAATCAACTTACTGCCCTATTTTTCTCCTTCTTCATCCCGAAGTACATAGCCCGGCTAAAAACCGTTTTTTATTGCTTCCTCCATTTTTTTCAACCATTCAGTGTATCCCTTAGACTTAATCATTCGAAGGTTATTAATGTTCCAGCCTTTGTATCTCTGAGTAATGATTTACATGAACACCTCTTTAGGTAGTTCTGGTAATTCAGGTAGACCCATTTGTTCTTCTTGCATCAACTTTGTGAGAGTTTCCCCCATTATTTCTCCGATTGACTTATCGAGGTCGAAGCCTTCTGGTGTCGTAGTACAGTCTTCAAATTCCTCACACTCGGCGCAGGAGGAAAAGCCCCGGTTAATGCAACACTTCTTTATGGCACAGGTAGCTGTTGGGGATCCGGATCTGCATCCTCCGCATAATGGCTGGTTTGCATACATTATGAGAACTTCATAGAATGTAGGATACTTAGTTGCTATGCCCATTAAGAACGTGATTTCTCCCATTTTAGTTTCATTAAGTAGCTTCTGAAGCTGCTTAGCTGCCTGGCGAATTTCCCCTGTGTTGGAGGGACATACACCACAATAAATTCCGCAGCAGCCGAGTAGAGGAGAATCTTCAGGTTTTACCAAGAAACCACCTCTGTTGATTACTCTTTATAAATAGTAGTTATTATATACACTAGGCTTTATTTACCTGGCTTAGATTTCAGGAGGCCTAACGGGTATCTAAGCGTTTCCATCATTTAATACTTGAGGGGAGAAAAGAGTTTGACAAGCACGCAAAAATACTGCCTTGAAACAACCTTCCTTGTAGACTTTTTGAGAGGAAAGGATTCCTCGCTACAAAAATACAAACAAATTAGCAAACACGCTCTTTCAACCACTTCAATCGTAGTTTGGGAAATTTTAAGAGGCCCGAAACTAGCGGGAAGAATGAAAGAATATGCCGATGCTACTAGGTTGCTAGAAAAATTAACCGTTTTACCATTTACAACTGCTTCTGCAAGAATAGCAACAAACATAGAATTAGAGCTAAAAGAAAAAGGTGGACAAGTAAATCTTATAGATGTTTTGATCGCAGCTGTTACTATAGAGAACAATTCAAGACTTGTTACGAGAGATGAGGGCTACACCCACATTAAAGATCTTCAAGTTGAGTTCTATACTGCAAAATGATTCGGTTCTAAACAAATTCCTCGAAAAGCATATTCACTCACCATAAAACATGGAGAAAAGCAGATGTTTTACATCACTAAGAGTAAAAAAATGTAGCAAATTGGTATGTGAAATGAGACCTCAGAACTCAACATTTCCAGCACCTGATTTCTGTTTGGTATTACAGGAATAGATCATAAAAACAGTAAAAAGTGCTATAATTTTAACAGATTTCGGGAGGGGCGGAAGGGTTTCCCAGCATTTCCATCATTATTTGTTGGAAGTTGTCAAAGTGTCCGGGTAGAGTTTTTTGAACAAAAAATGCTTCGGCTGCATTCAATTTTACCTTCTCTCCTATAGTAGAGGCCATAAAGCGTAAGAGCGTGTCTGCGTGTTTAGATAATGTTTTCAAATCCTCTGAGGTAACCTTGGTGGGATCAATATCCGGTGCAAATAGTCGGGCTAGGAGTGTGAGTGTAGCCTCAAACTTTAAAGCTGCTTCGACCTTTTTTTCTAGGGTTGAAAAAATATCCACGAAACAGTTGGGGGGATGCCCCAATAAACCCATGAACCATACCTCAGAGCAAGCATAAGGTTTCACATTCTGTTTCATTTGTTCGGAGTACAACAAGGGAAAGGCTGCGAAGGCTGCTGCTTCTGCTGCCATTCGCCCCACAACTAGATGGTCGGGATGAACCTCGTAGGCTACCCAGGGATCAAAGGTGACCACTCGGTCTGCTTTATATTTTCTAACATAATAGATTAGTTTTTCTCGCAGCTCAGGCGCATTTATGAATCCCCCATCAGGATAACCTAGAATAAGGGTTTCCTTCACTCCAAGTATATCATTAGCGGCTCTGAGCTCCTTCTCTCGCATATCGGCTACCTGTTTCATTGTTAAGTCGGTTCTCAATGTTCCTACATTGCCGCTTGTGACGCATATCGCATAAATGTTGTGACCTTGCTCCGCCCACTTGGCTAATGTTCCTGAGCAGAAGAAGGAAAGGTCGTCAGGATGGGCAATTATCGCAACCACATTCAACAATTTGGAACTCATCATAAACACCCTAACTCTCCGTATTTTTATGAATTGATAAATTATTATCTTTATTTATTTATAAATTAAGTTATAAAATGCTATTAAATTTACTATTAATACTAGATAACAAAATGTTTATTATATTCATATGAGAAACATTCTTTAAAATGGGACGATTTTAATCAAACCTAAAAAACATGACTTACGAATTAATGAGGGCAATGAAAAAATCGGAAAGAGTTAATAAAAATTTTTTATTTTGAGGCGGACTGATATGAATGCGTTTAAGGAATTGAAAAACAACCTTTCTATTGGAATGTTCAAACTTTCTTTAAAATTGATGGGGTTACTTTTTAGAATAAGTCCAAAATTGCGTAAGGAGATTTACAACAAAGAAACTGGTTTCATTTTTAACGCGAGGTACCAGTTCAAGACTCGAGACGGCAAAGTCAATGTGTATGTGATCTTCAAAGATGGTAAAATGAAGGTAGGAGACGGAACCGTTGAGAATCCGAATATTACTATTTACTATAAGGATAAAGGGACCATGGCTAAAATCTGGAACAAGAGTCCAGAGGAATCTCTCAACTATCTCCTGACCAATGAGATGAACTATAATGGAAACATGGCTTACCTCACCAAGTTTTCCTACATGACCACCGTTATCAAGAGAGCTAAGATAAAAGGCTACAAGGGTCCTGAGAATCGGCTGCTGTACCCAATAGGCGATATTGACAAGGAAAAAAGGAAACGTCTCCGAAACGAGGAATTAAACCGGAAAGTGGACAATGTCCAGTTTCTTAAAGATCCCTACCTGGGCAAATATTCGATAGATGATTTTCCACGCCTAAAATACTTGAAAAACCGTCGTTACGCCCTAAAACCCGCTATCTGTACGGAGAGAGCAAAACTCTTAACAGAGTACCATAGAGAGAACGGATTTGAAAAGGATAAAAAAGGAAAACCAATTGACCCCGAACTTCGCCAAGCAAACGCAATATATCACATAATGACAAACCGCAAACCAATAATCCATGACCAATACCTGATTCCCGGCTCTACAACCACCAAAGAAGCGGGCATACCCATCTATCCCGAATTAATCGGAACCGCCATCTGGCCAGAACTAAAGACAATATACAAACGTGAACTCAACCCTAACGACATTTCCCCCCAGGATGCAGACATTCTAAACTTCGAAGTATTTCCATACTGGATGGACCGAAACGTACGAGAATACTGCCGACAAAAGTACGGAAATCCCGTTTCCCAGCAATTGGAAGAGCGATTTGTCCTATACTTCATGATGAAAAACAACGCAATATCACACACCGTACCTGGACTTCCAAAAGTACTAAACGAAGGATTCGAAAAAATTAGAGATGAAGCAGCTAAAAAAGAGAAAGCAGCCAAATCCACAGAGAAGAAAAACTTCTACAAAGCGGTTCAGATAGTTATTGACGGCGTTCTAAACCATGCCAACAACCTGAGTAAGGAAGCCTTGAGAATCGCTGGAACATTGGACCCCAGTGATTCCGAACAAGCCAAACGAATCGGGGAACTAAAAGAAATTTCCAGAATTTGCGCCAAGGTTCCCGCAAAGCCTGCAGAAACCTTGCATGAAGCAGTTGTATCACTTTGGATTACCTGGTGTTGCATTCATTCTGAGAACGCTAATTCCGCCATGTCCATTGGAAGACTTGACCAGATGCTTCAACCCTTCTTTCTAAAGGATATGTCAAAAGCAAAAACAGATGAAGAAAGAGAAGAAGTAATCAAAAGAACTATGGAACTAGTGGGTCACCTATTCATAAGGGTTAACGACCATGACCCGCTAATACCGAGTGTTGGAAACAAGCTATTCGGAGGTAGTTCCTCTGATGATACTGTAACCGTGGGTGGTGTAGATAGAAAAGGAAAGAATGCCGTAAATGACATGACCTATATCATCCTCAAAGTAGCCGAAATGCTAGGCTTCCAGGATCCAAATATGAATGCCAGATACTATCCTGGAATCAACTCTAAAGAATATCTGAAACGCTTGTGTGAGTGTAATATTAACATGGTGGCCTCCCCCTCAATTCACAACGACAGGACAATGATAGAAGCACTGGTTCATCAAGGAATCCCAGTTGAAGACGCAAGAGATTGGGCTGCTACCGGCTGCGTTGAGCCCACAATCGTCGGAAAACATTACGGCCATACCAATTGTATGCTCCTAAACATGGTTGCGCCTTTAGAAACAGCTCTAAACAATGGAGTCCATCCAGTAATGGGAGAAAAGATTGGACCAGAGACGGGAAACGTTTTAAACTCGTTTCAAACCTTTGAAGATTTTCTCAACGCTTATAAAACCCAGCTAAAATACTTAGCAGAACAATCAATTGAAATAAACAATTACCTGGGATATGCACATCAATATATACATCCTACGCCACTACTATCGTCAATGTTTGAAGGATGCTTAGATAAAGGCACCGATGTAGTCAACGGAGGAGCAATGTACAACTCTTCAGGAGTGGCACTAGTTTCATTAACTGATGTTGTAGACAGCCTACTAGTAATAAGAGACCTAATCTACAAAAAGAAGGAATTAGATTGGCCAACACTGATGAATGCATTAGCAAACAATTTTGAGAATGGAACGGAAGAAGTACTACGCAAAATCCAAAAAGTTCCCAAATTCGGCTCGGATGAGCCAGAAACCAGTGAAATTGCCCATGACTTAATAGATTTCTGTTATGATATATACAATCCAGCTCAGAATTACAGGGGAGGAAACTATCTGGTAGGATACTGGTCTATAAGTTACCATGTGGGTTTCGGCATGCTCTCAGGGGCTTTACCTTCGGGCAGAAAGAAAGGAAAAGCTTTTACTCACGGATTGACACCGGCACCGGGTCCTTCCGATCAATTACTCCAAAACATTCACACCATCGGAGGTTTAAACTATTTAAAAATGCCAAACAACGCTTCATTCAACGTAAAACTGGTACCACATGCAGGAGATTCACATAAAAAAACCCTAGATTTATTCACAAGTTATGTTCAGAGCTTTTTCGACTTGGGAGGAATGCTATGGCAATTTAATGTAATCACTTCGGATACTCTAAGGGACGCCCAAAAAAACCCAGACGATTATCGATGGCTGCTTGTTCGAGTATCAGGATACAATGCATACTTTGTAAAAATAAACAAAAACATGCAAGAAGAAATAATTGCGCGAACAGAATTTGCATCAAGATGAAAACAAAAAATTGGGCTTGAACTAGTTATGGTTGGGAAAAACCAGTGGATAGTATGGCAAAAAAACCATTGATAGTAGATATCAAAAGAAACTCTCTAGACGATGGTCCGGGAATACGTACCCTTATTTTTTTTAAAGGCTGCCCCCTATCCTGTGTGTGGTGCCAAAACCCGGAAACCAAAAGTCCAGCACAAGAAATTGCTTTCTACAGAGAAGATTGCGTTGAATGCGGAAAATGTCTAGAAGCCTGTCAGAGGAAAGCTATAGATTTTTCATACAAGTATCGCATTGATCGTAGTATATGTAATCTCTGCGGAGAATGCATAAAAGTTTGCCCCAATGAAGCATTAAAATTCGTTGGCAAAGAGTATGAAATAAGAGATCTAGTTGACATTTTATTAAAAGACAGAATTTTTTATCAGAACTCTGGTGGCGGAGTCACCCTATCCGGCGGTGAACCCCTGTACCACATGGAATATGTGAGTCAATTATTAAAGGAACTCAAAAAAGAAAACATACACGTCTGTATAGAAACCTGTGGATACTATAACCGCGAAAAATTCAATGAATTAATATTACCCTACGTGGATCTCATTTATTTTGATTTGAAAATAATTGATCCAGAATCACATTTAAAATACTGTAAAGCAAGAAATGAAAAAATTTTTAGCAATTTCGAAAGTTTGATAAAGAATCAGAAATTAGAAGTCTTGCCCCGAATTCCGCTAATCCCCAATATTACCACTACAGAAGAAAATCTAACCGGATTAGCCCACTATTTAAAATCTTTTAATATTAAAAAAATTGGCTTATTAACTTATAATCCGCTGTGGCTTTCTAAACCCGAAAAAATCGGAGTTGAATCAGAATATCATCGTTCAGATTGGTTGAATAATGAGGAAAAAGAAATAATAAAGGCCATCTTCTCTGATTTTGAATTTGAAAATTTTTAATAATATCAGCCCATTTAGATGAATTGCTAAATTTCGAGTGCCTTGAAAAATCATAAATAGGGAATTACAGACATTTGCTTATGGGTGAGATAAAATGTTAGTTAAATTCGAGATTTATAATGATGGTGAATACTGGTGTGCTCGTGGAATTGGATTCGATATTTTTACTCAAGGTAAAACATTAGATGAACTAATGGGAAATATAAAAGAGGCTGTTGAATTACACTTTGATGAGGTTTTATCATCGGGGGAAGATATACAAATATTGTCGATATTCGAGTTTGAGGTGCGCTCACTTGCCGAAGTTGCCGGTAGTTAGCGGAGCCAAATTGATAAAACTATTGAGGAAATTGGGATATGAAGTAATTCGACAAGAGGTAGCAACATAAGACTAAGAAAAATAACAGAGGGTGGAGAACATAACATTACTGTCCCAAACCATCCAGAAATTGCAAAAGGAACACTCAATGACATATTATCGAAAATATCGATATGGAATAACATATCCAAAGATAATTTAATGGATATGCTTAGGAAAATTTAAAGGAGCTAGTGAAAATTATAGAGAAAGAGCCTTTTTCGTTAGATATTAATTTTTAGTTTTGATTATCTCGACAATTTTAAATTAGATTGGTTTCTATTTACCGAATTACTAAAAGCAGCAAAAAAGCCAGTTGCCTCATGCAAAAGAAGAAAATAATAGGTAAATGAAGGACAGCGGAGCAAATTTAACATTGTCAAGTTATATTTCGATTATTAAGCCACTTTAATCAACTTATTTAAATTTCTTTTTTCCGAAAAATCTCTAAGTAAAATAGTAGTGAAGGTTAAATATGTTCAGTTTCAAGCATTGGTTAAGGGTGTTTTAATGTTCGAGTTTCATGAGGATTTTGAGGAATTGTTGAAAGTTTTTGAGAAATCCAATTATGATGTCTACTTGATTGGGGCGAGAGCACTAATTCTTCATGGTATTCTACACCGGACAACGAAAGACATTGATGTTATGGTATCTGTTGGTGATGTTGAGGAGCTGAGAGGCAAAATAACAGAGGAGTTGAGGAGGAAGGGATTCGATGTTCAGTGGAGAAGCTTTGGGCTTTCTATAAAAACTTCCAGCAGCAATAGAATCGATGTAAATGTGCCTTTAATTATATACGATAGTGAGTTCAAAAAGCACTCAAAAAAAATTCGTGACAATCTTTACCTCCCATCTATAGAAGATTTAATAGTAACAAAACTAATGGCCTTTGGCCGAAGGGATTACGAAGATTTAAAAGATATCCTGTGGAGAGCTGAAAAAATAGATTACACTCGTCTATGTAGAAGAGTTAGAGAAGCCGGTCTACTTAAAGAATTTAATAAATTATCCAAACGTTTGGGGACCAAACAATGTTAAAACTATCAGACGTGATTCCCAAAGAGGTTCTGAAACTCCTCGACGAAAAAGGATTCAAACTTGTAGGACCCTGGGCCGAATACTACCAGCTCGAAGGAAATATTTTCAAAGTTTCACACCTCCCACTAAAAGTGGAATTTACTGGAAGCGACACCTCAATATTAGAAGAAATAAAGCCATACGCCAAACAGGTGATACACGGTAAAAACAAAGTTGCTCTAAAGGTTTCAAGACGCCACTGGTTAGTACTAAAATTCAAAGATTGAAAATTCGAATAAACTAATTTTTGGAGTAAAATCTATATTTTTAAATTAAAGTTAAATATCAAGATAAATTACTTTTAGAAGTGTACATACTAGAGGGAGAATATTATGATTGTCCACGATATCGTGATTGTGGGTGGTGGTTTAGCTGGATTGAGAGCTGCTCTGGAAGCCAGTGAATACACAGATGTAGCTATTGTCTCAAAGGTTCACCCATTGAGATCACACACATGTGTGGCAACCGGTGCTTTACACTTCCCTCCAGCACCCAATGAGCCCAAAGAGATGTACCTGCAGGAAACGATTAAGGGTAGCGACTACATGGCTGACCAGGACGCGGTGGACGTGCTTTGCGATGGTGCAGAAGTTGAGATACCGTGGTTGGAGTCTTGGGGGGTAGTCTACGCTAGAGCTACTGACGGTGAAATACTAAGGGCAAGTCCTGGAGGTATGAGTACTAGGACAGGAATAATTGTTTCATCTCAGTGGGCACGTGAACTGGTCATGACTCTTCAAGAGCAACTCTGGAGGCGGGGAGTCACCTTCTACGATGAGTGGTTCGCCACCTCTCTCCTAGTTGAAGATAACGTGAGCAGAGGGATAACCGCTTATGAAATAAAAAATGGGGAATTTCACACCATTAGGTCAAAAGCAGTGATCTTGGCAACAGGTGGTTTTGGATGGGTCTACGCCATGACCACCAATTCGAGCATATGTAGCGGCGATGGAACGGCTATGGCTTACCGGGTGGGAGCCCCGCTTAAAGACCCGGAATTTGTGCAATTCCACCCCACCACTCTTTACCCCCGAGGAACCCTAATCTCAGAAACCGCCCGGGTCATCGGAGGCAGACTGTACAACAGTGAGGGAGAGCGATTCATGGAAAGATATGCTCCAAATTACATGGAACTGGCACCAAGAGACGTTGTTTCTCAAGCCATGCAAACCGAGATAAACCAAGGCCGAGGAATCGAAGGCAAATACATCGGATTGGACCTATCACACATAAATATGGAGGAGCTTGAGCAAATAATTGGACTCACCACCATACCATTAAGCTTCTTCAGAAGGAGGCTGGAGGAGTTCGCAGAATTAGCCAGAATTTATGCTGAAGTGGACATAACCGAGGACTATATTCCAGTGGTTCCGGGTCAACACTTCTGGATGGGTGGGGTAAAGACTAACACTTGGACTGAAACCTCCATAAAGGGTTTATTCGCCGCCGGCGAGGTGGCGTGTGTGAGTGTTCATGGAGCAAACAGGGAGGGAGCCAACGCCCTAACCGAGTGCGTCGTTTTCGGAAAAAGAGCAGGAGAACGTGCCAGCGAATACGTGGAAAACCAGAACCTCAAACCAGTGTCAAAAGAAAAAATAAAAAGTGAAGAAAACCGGCTATACAAAATACTAAATAACAGAGGAGAATACAGTGCACCCAAGCTGAGAGATGAGCTAAGAAAAACAATGTGGGAAAAGGTGGGATTATTCCGCAACGAGGAGGGATTAACGGAAGCCCTTAAAAAAATAAAGGAACTGAAGGAGAAGTACCGCAAAATCCGTGTGGAGGATAAGAGCACCGTATATAACAATTCGTTCATTTTAGTCTTAGAGTTGGGAAACATGCTTGATTTAGCGGAGGCCACCACACTAGCCGCTTTGACCAGAAGGGAAAGCCGGGGAGCCCACTACCGGATAGACTATCCTGATAGAGATTATGAAAATTGGACCAAGCATATCATAATGTATTATCATCCAGAAAAGCCGGTCATAAAATATGAGGATGTTGCGATAACGATGTTTAAGCCGGAGAAGAGGGAATACTGAGGTGGCGATGATGAAGGTCAAATTCAACGTGTATAGATTCAACCCAGAAACCGATTCAAAACCACGCCATGAGGAGTATGATTTAGACGTAGCTCAAGACTCCACGGTTCTAGAGGCCCTACTCTATATCAAAGAAAATATAGATGAATCTTTAACTTTCCGATCAGCCTGCAGAATGGGACAATGCGGCTCCTGCGCCGTTAGAATAAACAAGAGAGCAGGACTGGCCTGCAAAACCCACGTAAAAGATGTTATTATAGATGGCTCGGTACAGGTGGAGCCACTCGACCACCTAGAGGTAATAAGAGACCTGGTCGTGAATATGGAACCCTTCTATCAGAGCCTAAAAGTCGTAAGACCCTGGCGAATAACGGATCTCACCAAAGGAGGATTCACCCGGATTCCAAAGATTCCACCAGACCAGCTGGAACACATGATAGAAAACAAGCAGTGCATAATGTGTGCCGCCTGCTACTCAGACTGCAACGTCATAGATGTGGACCGCACCTTTGTAGGACCCGCAGCCCTGGTTGAGGTATGCAGATTCATATGCGACCCTCTCGACGCCCACGAGGGAAGACTGCGGGAAGCAGTGGACTTAGGCCTGTTCAAATGTCCGGTGGATCAGGAGTGTGAGGTCGCCTGTCCCAGACAAATCGACATAAGGAGAAGCGTTGTCGAACACCTGAGATATCAAAGTGTAGTGAAAGGTGTGGGACCCTTACCTCAGCACAGAGCCATCGTTCAATCCGTACTCGACACCGGAGGATCAGTACCCATAGTTGACGCCCCCGCACTAGACCTATTCCCAGAATACATCAAAAATTTTGAGGGAGAACCCCAGGATGAAATAGTGCTATTTACCGGTTGCATAATAAACAGGAGACAACAACCGGTGGCACAGGCGATAATAGATATATTCCAGAACAACCGCGTTGCGGTCCACCTTCCAAAAGGCCAGACCTGCTGCGGTTCCCCCTTCATGCGAACCGGTCAGAGAGACGCCATGAAACCCTTCGTCACCAAAAACTTCAACATATTCAACGAGTACGCAGAGAAAGGTGTTAAAAAAGTCTTAACAAGTTGCTCCGGATGCAACTCCACCTTCAGAAAAGACTACCCCAAACTGGCTGAAGAGTATGGAATCCCCATAAACTTCGAAATATATGATGTAGGAGAATACATGGAAAGAAAAATTAAGCTAAACACAGGAGATCTCAAACCGACAAAAATAAGCTTAATGTACCATTACCCCTGCCACATCATGGCCAGCGGACTAGAAGAAGAAATATACCTGAACCTGATTGAAAAAATCCCAGGCATAGAACTCGTAAAGGTTCCAAAGTCCGGCTGGTGCTGCGGCGGAGGAGGCGGAGTCAGATCAGCCTTCCCAGAACTCGCAGACCGACTAGCCTCCAGAAGAATAGAGATAGCCCAAGAATTCGGAGTAAGCGGACTAGTTACAAACTGCCCATTCTGTATGCTACAATTTATTAGAGTTTTGGACCAAAAGAGAGAAAGAGGAGAAGAAGTCAGATTCAAATTATACGACTTCTACGAATTGTTCGCTGATGCCTACAAACCAACAAATTAAACTATTTACTTCCTTCATATTGATATCTCTTTTTTGGACAGCTTTACTCTCTTTTTACCGTATACGGGAAATATATGCTTGTATTTTGCTCAACAAGTTTCCCCGAAAAGAAGCGTTTTTTACCGTATACGGGAAGTATATGCTTGTGTTTTGCTCAACAAGTTTCCCCG
>NZ_JBRAKS010000072.1:0-13901 GCF_052745115.1 Candidatus Jordarchaeum sp. | reverse complement strand
CCAGGGGGCCCTTACCCATCGATAGTTCTTTGCCTCTCTCCAAGCTTGTCAAGAAATCAAACCAATGAGGTGAGGTCTGGTTTAATTTTAGGTAAAGGCAAGAAAAAATATCTAATATTTGCCGGTCTTCCTCTTTTTTTTCTAACAAGTCCCGTAACACTAAGTATATACTGGGATTTTATTCTCTGGTCTTATTATCCACGACTACTATTACCCAACTTAATATCCCTTTGGCAAAATCCTCTAGCTTGGTCAATGTTATGGTACACTATATTCTTCCCCGGAGGACAGTTTGGACAATACTTGGCAGTTCTACACGCTAGCATTATTGGTAATGTAACTGTTATTTTCCCTTTACCTTACGTTATTTTTCTGTGGTTTTTAGTTATCTTTAAATCTTGGGCTAGTTTCCTACTTCTAGCCATTGTGGCAAGTGGATCAATGAGTGGGATCAATATATTAATATTGAGTATTTTCACTATTTCAGGTGCTACTTTGGTGAAATTAATGCGTTAGCTCTGGGCGTTTTTGCGGGCGCTGGTGCCGCTATGGGTGAGACTAGTGCTTGGCTGATTGGTAGGGGTGGTCAAGAGCTAATTGAGGATTCGAGTTACGGTAAACGGCTAGTTAGATACGGTGATCTAGCAGAGCGAGGTTGGGGAATTCCTCTCATTATCTTATTTGCTGCCACGCCCCTTCCGGGCGATAGATTCGCAAAATCTGCCCTTTTTTTGAGGCTTTTTCCTTGTGTGCTTCAAACCTTGTTCCCAGCTTTTTTCAATCTGAGGCGGTTTAAACATAAAAAAATGAGGAAAAATACCGATAAAACAATAAATTATTAGGCTAATAAGGGAGAAAAACCGTAACAAAGATTCTGCGAATCTATCGCCGGGCGATGTCCTATTATTAGCTTTAGGTCTAGTTGATTACTCCCTTGTAAAAGCGATCTCTGCTTGTTTCGTCGGTAAAATTATCATGTGTTCTATCATCGCGTATAGCGCACAATTCCTTACTAATGTTGAAATTTTTGGTAAAACTATATTAGATTGGTTTTCTGGTGAAGCGGGATTAACAACAATTATTACCAGTATAGCTATCATGGTAATTGTGGTCTTAGCACTGATATTCGTAGATTGGGAAAAGCTGTGTGGAAGAATCCGAGGATTCAGAAAACGGGAAAAAATTCAAACAGAAGAAAAAGTCTAAACACTAAAAAATTTTATCTTAAAAAGATGTTTCCAAAGCTTCTTTCCCTCCTTTTTTTGTAAGAGCCATAAAAACAAACTCTAAAATTTATAGTTAACGAAAAATTTTTTCAGTGAAAAACTTTATATGTCGCCGAAAAGAGAATCTTCATAGTTTAGGAGCGACTTCTTATGGCTGACGAGTTTAGTGAGCTTCTTGACGGTTTTGGCGACGATAAGAAAATAAAAGAACTCGCGGAAATCATATCCGGAGTAGTAAAAATTATGCTTAACGCGGTTGACATGCTTGAGGGGAGAATGAACGAATTAGACAACCGCCTAAATGGCTTAGAAAGAAATATGAATAGACTCGGAGAATCACGGTTTGGTGGTTCATCAGAATCCATGGAAGGGAGACGCAAAGCCCCTGCTGGTCCTGAAGATGAGGAATATGGCTACAGATCCTCAGCAAGAGAACCGCCACCATACTCGCATCCAACACCAGCACCCGCATACGGTTCATTAAAAGCACCAGCTACAGCTAGCGGCCCAGCCCCAATAGGGGGTCCGGTGAGTGCAAGAATGCAGTTACAAGGTGAATTAAAAGATCTCTTTTCAAGAATGCGCCAAAGAAGAGGCTAATGATCAAAAACAAGTTTACGGTTAAGAAAAACCAAGTTGTTAACCCTTCCATTATCTTATAGGTTAATACTTACTATCTACGTACGACTAGTTTTTCATTCCATCTTTTAAAAGCTAGAAATACAATTTTTTAAAAAAATCGTAGCCAAAATATTTTGAAGATATAAAAAAGGAAATAATTTAAGTGTTAAGCTTTACTCTTAAGTTTCCGAACTTCTTCTAATATCGCTTCTAAAATCTTTCTGTCTGGTAAACAGCCTAGTGGTGGCTCAATAACCTTTCTTAACCTGATGGGGACATGATCCATTCGATAGGCAGTGCCCTCATCCTCAATACCAGATATAGCTGAGGGTATCACCACCGTAGCTATTTCAGTGGTTGGGGTTACATGTGGCTCAATAACGATTACCGGTAGTTTAGCCATGTAGGATATGCTGCTGGCAGGAAAGTGTGAAACAGGGTCTGAAGCTATAACCAGAACAGCGTCCGCCTCTTCTCTCTGAAGAATCTCATTAGAAGTGGTTTCCCCCGGATTATAATATGGATAACCTCTCTGGAAGTCTATTCCAAAAGGGTAGCCCGTCTGCCAACCAGTGACTATACTAAAGCCGGCAACATTGTAATGTCCTCTCATTGCCATAATCACAAACTTAGCGTACTTGTTCAAGTCAATAGTTAATTTGATGGCGTTTTCCACGTTTCGGTGCTTACCCCGAGACATAGTAAGTCCCAAACCAAAGAAAATAACCCCGAACCCCGCATTCTTCATTATCTCAGCCACTTCCTGAATCTTAGAAACAGGCACTCCACCCACATCTTCTCCACGAATAGGCTGCCCCTTTATCGCAGCCCTAAAGGCACTAAAAAGCTCATAATCATATCCCGGCTTTACCTGCAGAAAGTGGTCCGCAAGCTTAGCAGTATCCGTATTACGTACATCGATTACTACCAAGGTTCGGTCCTGTTTTCCCTGTTCCCTGAAAAAGCCCCTAATAAAAGTAGTATATCTTGCCATGTGTCTTGGATGTGCATGTGCCGGGTTACATCCCCAATAAACAATCACATCCGCCCTATTCTTCACCTGACCCAAAGTACATGCCGGAAGACCCACCTCCTGTTTAGCAATGGTTGAAGGACCATGGCAAACACTCGAAGTATCATCTATCACAGCATTAAGCTCCTCAGCTAGCTCACACCCTACACGATGCGCATCACACTCTGTTGACGCCCAACCGTAGAGAAGCGGTCTCTCAGCTTTCAGCAGTATCTCCGCCGCCTTTTTAACCGCGTTTTCAAAAGTGGTTTCCTTCAATTCTCCGTTCTCTCTGATCATCGGTTTCATAATTCTGTGACCATTCTGAGCAGACAAGAACTTTGCAGTTCCAATGGTGCAAAGATTTCTAGTCTCAACTATTTTGCCATCCTCAACGACTATTTCCCCATCATCACAAAGTGAACCACAAAACGGGCAAACAACATCAGTCACAACTTCCTGAGACAAATCACATTTCCTCCTATAACCATCATACTATTTCAAAAACTTTCTCGCAAGTTCAAGAGCACTAAGAACCGTTTTCCCTGGAGCCCTCTGTACCGTTGCATCAACGCCCTTAAACGAAGGCATACCAGTAGAATCCGTATAAGGATTAATGACCTGATTAGCCCACGGACCCATAGGACAAAAAATTATTCCTTCGTGGGGGGCATCTGGAGACTTTTCTGCTCTGACTATGACTTCGCCATAATTTGTTTTTAATAGTACAGTGTCTCCGCTTAGAATCTTCAGTTTTTTCATATCTTGGGGATCAATGAATAATTTTCCGCAAGCCCTAGTGTAATTGTCTCCTGACTTGTTGGTTTCGATTGCCACTCCTTGGTCTAGGCTTCTTCCTGTTATCAGGATTGCCTTTAGAGTGTTATTCTCGGACATTTGTTTTTCCTCCTCACGTTTCAATTGTGAGTGCCCCGCTGGGGCAGACTTTTTCGCAATCCATTACCCTGCATATCCGGCATAATTCAGGTTTGACCACAACCGCTATGCCGTTTATTACACATATTGGTTCTTCGGAGTTCTCGATTTCGCAAGAGTTAAAACCGCTTTCGTACAGGATTCTCTCTTTACAAGAGGGACAGACTGAGACGCAATTGCCACATCCTAGACATTTTTTCGTGTTGATTTTAACTCTTGCCACGTAGAACACCATAACTTCTATTATGACAAATGTTACACTAATATAAATGTATCACTTGAACTAGAAAACAGATATTAAAGAATAGTATTTAAAAATTAGGATAAGAACTTTCAAATTCTTGGCTAAAAACGCTCTTCTCTAGAAATTTCTAAACTTTTTTAAAACAAATACTTAATATATTAACAAAATTCTATATTATACTCCCCCCATAATTAAAACCCGGAATGAAAGATGAAGAAAAACGGCACATAAAGTGAATTAAAATTAAACACATTTTTGAAAAATCATTAATCTTTAGACTCAACACTCTAAAAAAGAGAATCTTATCAAGAAAAAGAATTATTAAGGCTATAAATTTAAAAGTGATGCTAGTTAATGTTCCCAAGGAAAATTAATCTACAACTGACCCGCTCGCATTAAAAAGAAAGGCTAATGGGGAAAACCGCCCCCAGAGGCCCCATAGTAATCAAAAATAAATAATACTAAAATACTGCTATAACCTATTAAACTGAGTGAGGTATCCCTTATGGAAGCCACAAAAAATGTTTATAGGATCCGAATCAGACTCCCACTGTGCAATGGTTGCGGCGACTGTGTAACTGTTTGCCCAATCAACGCTCGCCTGAGAATGGAGGGTAACACCAACGAAGAACTATACACCCTCCGGGTACGCAACGGAAAATGCGAAGTAGTAAATCTAGATGCCTGCGATGGTTGCGGTGTCTGCATAGAAGCCTGCTCAACCAAAGGATTAAAACTGGAACTAGTTGAGAGGTGAGAGAATGTATCCATATTTTGGTCAACAAATAGAAAAGGATAAGATAACCACCGAAATGAAAATGATAGACATAGATGCAAAACTCATATTAGACCGAGAAAAATGCACCGGGTGCGGAATCTGCTTAACCGTATGCCCCAAAGAAGCCATTAGAAGAGGGCCAGTTGGAGCAACCGAAAAAAAATTATCTGATGCACCGGCAGTACTCGTTGACGAGAAGAAGTGCAGCTTCTGTGGAGTTTGTGTCCACCTATGTCCCTTCGGTGCACTGGAACTAAGAATAAACGATGAACCAATACTACTAGTCGTAGAAGGAGGAGCTTTACCCAACCTCAAATTCGAAGAAGTAAAACTTGCAAAAGACGAAGGCAAAACTGCCAAAAAATTCTTTGAAGGAGAAATCATACCCCATCCCGAAAAATGCCCAGGCGGCTGTGCAACCTGTACTCTAATATGTCCCACCGAAGCCATAAAAATTCCCAAACGCAAACATCCCTGGGACAAACCACCAAAAATCGAAGTAGACCAAGACAAATGCATTCTCTGCGGACTATGCGTCACAGCATGTCCCGGCGAAGGAGCCCTCGAAATAAAAAGAACCAAAGTACTCTCAGAAGGTGAATACACAGAAATCTGGGACAGAGTAGTAGAGAAATTAACCACACCAAAAACATCCTAAAATCACACCCTCTTTTTAAAACCAAACAACCCCAAAACCATCAATCCGCTCTTTTTAAACAAAATACTAAGAAAATACTAAACCATTACAGAAGATACTAATTTTAATTCAAAATTTAAATTTAAGAGAGTTTTATCGATGCCTAAAGCTCATAATTAAATCTCTGATAGATAAGCTGTTTTTAGGTAAAAATTGATTCTGGTTCTTTTGTTTTTGCTTTTCGTGGTTTTTCGTCTCATACTGTAGTGGATTTTTGCCGCTCTTTCTACTTTAGCGGATTTAAAGAGCCTTTTTTTAACAACGGCTTTGGGTTGGCGTTTTCAAGAAGAGACTTTTAAAACGCTTCCTTTTGGGAAAATGGGGAAAAGTAAAAGGAACCCCACAAGCGTGGTCCCTCACCACCGAAAAATTACCTAAGACACTGCCCCTCTCCCCATTCCATTCCCTAGCATCACAAAAGAAAAAGGTGGGAAACAATTCAAATCCTAGTAAAGAATCAGCACCAGAATCAAAAATAGGCAGATTTATTATAACTTTTTTATCTCAAATAGAATTCGGTAAAATATTAAAATATTTAAACATCATTTCTTAACATTATTTCTATTAAAATACAAAAATTATTAATATTTTTAATAACTATTATATAAAAAACAACAAAAGAAATAAATAATAACTTAGAATAAGTGTCATCGAAAATATAATACTTGAGGGACGCTTAATGACTGAACTACTCATTAAAAACGGTTATGTTTACGACCCCTTTAACAAAATTGACGGAGAAAAAATTAGTATAGCAATCAAAGACGGAAAAATAGTCGAAGAAAGCAAATTATCCAAAAAAGCACAAACTATCGATGCATCCGGCATGGTCGTAATGCCAGGTGGTGTAGACATACATACCCACATTGCAGGAGCCAAAGTAAATACTGGCCGCATACTCCGACCAGAAGACCACAGAAAAGATGTGGTACCCAAAGCACCGGGATTAAGGTCAGGGACGGGTTACTCAGTACCAACTACCTTCATAACCGGCTACCGATACGCACAAATGGGCTACACAACTGCATTCGAACCTGCAACACCGCCACTCAAAACACGACACACGCATGAAGAACTAAACGACATCCCCATCCTAGACAAAGCATGCTTCCCACTCTTCGGAAACAACTGGTTCGTTTTCGACTACATAGTAAATAGAGAACTAGATAAACTGGTTGCTTTTGTGGCTTGGTTATTAAGGGCAACAAAAGGCTATGCAGTAAAAATAGTAAACCCCGGCGGTGACGAAAACTGGGCATGGGGCAAAAACGTAAACAGCCTAGATGACCCCGTAACCTATTTTGAACTCTCACCAAGAGATATAATAGAAGGGCTAGCCTATGCAAATGAAAAACTAGGATTACCACACACCATACATCTACATGGTAATAATCTAGGGCATCCCGGCAATTATGAGATAACACTCGAAACTTTCGACATTGTTAAAAAAATAAACGCAGCAACTGGAAGAAAAAACGTATTACATTTCACACACTGCCAATTCAACGCCTACGCTGGAGATACTTGGCAGAACTTTGCTTCTGGTGCAGAACCTATTATAGAGTACGTCAACACACACGACCACGTCACAATAGACGTAGGGCAAGTCATCTTCGGAGACACCACAACTATGACCGCTGACGGTCCCTGGGAATACGCTTTACAAGGTATTAATCATCAGAAGTGGACTAATGCTGATGTGGAGTTAGAGACTAGTTCTGGTGTAGTTCCTTACGAGTTTAGGCGTAAGAATCCTGTGAATGCGGTGCAGTGGGCTATTGGTTTAGAGCTTTTATTAGGTATTAAAGATCCTTGGAAGATTTGTGCGACTACGGACCATCCTAACGGTGGGCCTTTCTTTAAGTATCCGACATTCTTCTCTTGGCTTATGAGTAAGGTTGCCCGTAAGGATATGTTAGAAAAAGTTCATGATACTGCTTCTAAGCGAAGTAAACTTCCAGATTTTGACAGAGAATATACATTTGGTGAGTTGGCTGTGGTTACTAGGGCTACTACCGCTAAGCTTTTGGGGTTAAAGAATAAAGGTCATCTAGGTGTTGGTGCTGATGGCGATGTTGCTATTTATAATTTTGACCCTGAGAAGATGAACCCTTCAACTGATTATAAGAAGCTTGAAAAAGCTTTGGGTAATGCCGCTTACACGATTAAGGATGGGCTGGTTGTGGTTAAGGGTGGTAAGGTTGTTGCTTCACCCTTTGGCAAAACGTTTTGGGTGGATGCTCATTTGCCTAAGGAGCAAGAGGCTTCCATTC
The DNA here is from genome assembly GCF_052745115.1 of Candidatus Jordarchaeum sp. NCBI lineage: Archaea > Promethearchaeati > Candidatus Jordarchaeia > Candidatus Jordarchaeales > Candidatus Jordarchaeaceae > Candidatus Jordarchaeum > Candidatus Jordarchaeum sp. The sequence goes on along the minus strand of NZ_JBRAKS010000072.1, from coordinate 6,114 downwards.
TAGATGACCTTAGGTACAGGTTTACCTATCAGTATAGTGTGAATTTTAGAAATTATGCGGTGCAGATGGAGTATTTGCCTAAGTCTATGGCGATAACTGTAGGGAATTCTAACTAAGTTTTATAAAGGTGGTGTGGATGAAGATTATTGAACTGACTCCTTTGGAACAGACTAGAATTCCGATCGAGGCTGAGGTCATAAGTCCTGATAAGTTTGCGGGAAAAACTATCGACGAGATTAAAGGTTTGGCGATTTGGAAGGGAAATCGTCAGAAAAAGCTGGGTGAATTGTTTAAAGTTTCTGGTGAATCTGCTGCTTCACCGGAAGAAATTTCAATTGTGATTAAAGGGGATGTGCCTACCACAAAGCGTATTGGTTTAGGCATGTCTGCAGGTGAAATAATTATCAAGGGTAAGGTGGGTATGCATGTTGGCGCTGAAATGAAGGGTGGTAAAATCATTGTGGAAGGCGACGCGGACCACTGGGCTGGTGCTGAGATGCGTGCTGGCGAGATTCATATTAAAGGTAATGCGAGAAATTATCTGGGTTCAGCTTATCGTGGTTCTTACGAGGGAATGAAAAGGCTTGAGAAGGGTGTTCAGGGGACTATTATTGTTGATGGTAATGCGGGTAATGAGGTAGGGTCACGGATGGCTAGTGGAAAAATTGTTGTAAAAGGAAATATTGGACCTTTTGCCGGTTTAAATATGTCTGGTGGAGAAATAGTAGTTTATGGTGATGCAAAGGAGCGGGCTGGCGGAGAAATGACCAAGGGGAAAATTATCATCATGGGGAAGGTTTCAGAAATATTGCCTACCTTTAAGTTTGAGGAGGAAGTGCCTGAAATAGAGTTGAACGGTGAGAAAGTTAAAGGGCCTTTCTTAAAGTTCTCTGGGGATCTTTCAGAGGAAGGAAATGGTTCACTCTACATTTTTAAGGATAAAAATTCGCATATTTCTCCCTAATTATTTGTTAGCTGGAGTAGGTAATATGGCTATTAGTGTAAATCAATATGCGAAGTTAATAGTTGATAGAATGATTGAGGATGCTCAACTGCTTCAGATTAATGTGAATAAAACTAGTAACGGTGCTCATATTATTGATGCTGGAGTTGATGCTCGGGGAAGTATTATTGCGGGAGAGCTTGCCACTGAAGTGTGTCTTGGAGGATTAGGCACGGCTAAAGTTATTACATCACAGTATGGCGACGTTCTTCTTCCTTCAATAATGGTTTCAACTAATTATCCTCCATTATCCACTCTTGGTTCACAGTTTGCTGGTTGGAGGATTACAAATAAGGAAGGAAAGTTTTATGGTATGGGCTCGGGGCCAGCAAGAGCCTTATCTTTGAAGCCTAAAAAAATGTACCAAGAAATAGATTATCAAGACAAATCCGATGTTGCCGTGCTATTTCTTGAAGCAGATAAGTTGCCTAAAGACGAAATTGTAGAAGTGGTTGCTGAAGGATGCAATGTCGCACCGAGCAATGTGTATTTAGTGGTTGCACCGACAAGCAGTATGGTGGGGTCAATCCAGATTTCTGGGAGAGTGGTGGAAACAGGGATACACAAGATATCTGAAGTGGGTTTAGACCCTAAGAAAATTGTGTACGCAAATGGTAGTGCACCTATAGCCCCCATTCATCCTGATAGCACCAAAGCTATGGGGAGAACGAATGATCAGATAATAACTGCTGGACACGTAAATCTGTTCGTAGACTATGACAATGATGACGAGCTGGGGGAAATTGTAAAGAAAACTCCTTCGGGTGGTTCAAAAAGTTATGGGAAACCTTTCTACCAAACGTTCAAAGAAGCGAACTTTGATTTCTATAATATTGACCCGGGAATTTTCGCACCAGCGAGCGTTCTAGTTAATAACCTCAAGACGGGTAAATCCCACGTTGCTGGTAAAATAGATATCCCGCTACTTAAAAAGACCAATGGACTCTAACTCATTTAATTCTCTTTTCCAAGATTATAAATTGGAATAATAACCTATTTTGAAAAGTAGAGTTATTGGAAATACTTCAAAAAATATTTTATTCTTTTTAACAAGTGTTCAAAACAAGTTTTTATGGTATAGTTTATAGGTATTAGGTTTTTTATTTTTTTGGAAAATTTAGGATTTTTAAATTCGAGGTAATCTTGTTTTGATTTGGTTACTCGTCTGCTAAATAGGAAGATTTATTCCCGTTGTATTCGGCCTTTAAATTATAAAAATGGGTTGGTGTTTTAACTTAGAATAATTCATATTCTCTTTTCATGAATCCTTTCCATATATTCGGCATGTCTTCCATTACTTCTTCAGCTATGGCCTGTGCGGTGCTCTTGATGGAATCTATCGATCCGTCCATAGTTATCTCAAGATTGATTCCTTGGGGCTCGGTTATCGGGGCACCTATCTGACTTACTATGTAAACTGAGACGTTTTCCACTCTTGGTTCCTCTTTTACCAGAGTATCTGCAATTCTTCTGGCAGCAGTATTATAGGTTTTACCCACATGAGTTACTGGATTCTTTCCCGCTGCAGCCTCTAGGGTCATAGGTCTATAGGGTGTGATTAAACCGTTGGCTCTATTGCCTCTGCCGACTTGTCCATCATCACCGTGTTCTGCTGAGGTTCCGGTCACAGTGAGATACATTAAATCATTTTTTAGCACATCCGCCGTGTTTACATGTACATTTACGTCCATTTCTGTAATCTTTGAAGCTAAGTCTAATATAATGTCTTTGATTTCCTCTTTTACATTGATATAAGTGTCTTTGTCTGGTGTTTCGCCTGCTATTATTGCGGCTGCTACTGTTAGATTGATTGTGTTCTGGCGTCTTACTCCCATTACTTTTATATCTTCACCGATGCCTGGACATTTTTTCTTACATTCTGGTGAGTTTAGGGTTTTTTCTGTCTGGTACACTAAATTCTCTGTTTCTGTGAATGGTGCGAAAGAAACTCCGAAACTGGTGTCGTTGGCTCTAGGTATTTCGGGTGCTTCATCAAAGTTACCCACCAAGTCTACGCTACCGGGTTTAATTTTGTAGTCCACAATTATGTCACTCGTGACGTTAAGATGCGGGAAGTCTCTAGACATCCAATCCTTAGTATGTCCGACCGCAAACTTTCCTATGGGAACCTTTTTTGTGACATCATTACCTACCTGTGCTGTGGCTCTACCCACTAGTAGTATATAGATTGGTTCAAGAATTTCTCCACCGCCTAATCTAGCGTTGGATTGTCCACCCACTAAAACGCATTTATCGACGTTATGGTGGAGTACGCGTCCAAAGTTTTCCAGATAATACTGGCTGAGTGCTATGCTTAATTCTTCCGAAGCTTTGTCGCATATGGAATCCGGGTGTCCTTTACCTTTTCGTTCAACCATTTCCATTGGTAGCTGAGAAGGAGGTAGACCAACCGCTTTTGTTATTTCTAGATTCATTTTTAACACCTTTAAACGATTTAAACATCTAGACTTGCTTTTTTCTTGTTTCATTTTTATTGTTTTGTTTCAGTTTTCACCCCTTATTAAATTCATCCTTATCAATTTTTTGTAAACCATTTTTTAGATTTCTTTTCAGATTGTATAGGGGTTTGAATGTTTTCACTTTTAATGACTGGAATTCGTGAGGTATGGAACTGATTTTTTATTCCATTAAATCATATTTAAATGATTCTGCTATGTCTTTTTAAGCATATACATATTCGGAAAACTAGTAAAATAGTAAATTCCAACTATCTAAAGAAAGAAAAAACAATTGCTTTACGGTCTCGAAAATACGTAACTCGATGAAATTCTGAAACTTGTATTAAAAAATAGAAAAGAGGATTAAGTGGGTTTTTCGGCTAGAGCAGTTTTTGTTAATATTTCGCCTGATTTCTTGTGAGGTTGTCTAAGTACTGTGTCACCGCTCTTCTCTAGTTCTCTTGCCTCATCTGCCAACTTTGCTGCCATTCTCATCATTTCATGAGCAGCCGCAACAATTGGAACATATCTTTCCTCTTCCTGAATTTTAAAGCAGCCTTCAACATTAAGGTCCGCAACGGCACAAGCAGTTTCATACGCGGCTATAGCTTTTGCGTGAGCGTAAGGGTTTTGAAATTTCAGAGTATTTACTGCTTTCTCCTTATTAATCACAATTCGGGGCAGTTCTGGTCTCTGACCATTCTTTATCTGTTCAATCACCGCATCAATACTGTGATATATTACTGAGAAAGCACCTGTTGCCGCTAGAACTCGAATAACATCAACGTTAAAGAGGGCCATCTCAATTGGATCCAAGAACTGTCTTCGAGCTCCTATCATTGCATCAGCAGTCACGATTATGTAACCCTGATTTTTAGCCTCAACCTCTTCCTTGATCTTTTTCCCTGGAGCATCCGAAACCACGATCAGCGGAATTCCCTCATCAGCCATTATTTCCCGAACCTTTCCCGGACCGGGCAAAGCCGCATTCGGGCTAACCGTGAGGACAAGATTCGGCTCAAAATCCAGTATTTTTTTAGCAACCTCCTCCGCCTGATCCGGGTTGAGTTTAGCCCCAGAACCTACAACTCTAACATCGATGTCATTTCTATCTGCTCTCTCATCTAAAAGCAGCTCAAGAAGCGGTGCAGTTCCAATGTTTCCTAGCTTTACAACTCCTATCTTGACAACATCCATAATATCACCATCTCTTCAAATCACAATTATTATACTGCCTTTCTGATAAACACCTATAAAAATATTATACACAAATTCTTGTGAGACATCATTTACGATATAAAGTACAATCTTTTAAATAGATTCTGTTTATGAGGTATTTTCCTCCAGAGGACTTAAAAACTATAGCGTTCCAACTATATTAAAAAAGGTCTAATATTGGTTTCGGAAAAAAGACATAAATATCTACAAATTCCTTAACTCTATATGTTTAATAAAATGAAAATTTGCAAACAATATATTTCGAGTTGAGATAGGATAGGTGGAGGTTATAACCCTTGGCTGAAATTGTTGACACCTTTGCGGAAGCTTTCAATCTCTGGATGAGTAGAATTTTGATAACCGCGAAAAATGAAAAATGGGCAAGAATAGCGGCTAATGTTTCAACTGGGTTTGCAACCTCTGCTATAGGTTGCCCCTGTGAAGCTGGCATAGACAAGGAGGTTTCTTCTAGCGAAACCCCGGATGGGCGTACTGGAATAATTGTAATGTTCTGCGCTTCTAAAAAGAACCTTGAAAAAGTGCTCATAGATCGAATAGGACAATGCATACTCACCTGCCCCACCACAGCGGTCTTTGACGCATTAGGTGATGAACCGGAGGAGACTTTTGACGTCGGAAATAAAATGAAATACTTTGGTGACGGGTTCCAGAAAAAGGGAGAGATTGCAAGTAAAGAAGTCTACCGGATACCAGTAATGGAAGGAGAGTTCATCATAGAGAAAGACTTTGGTGTTAAAAAAGGAGTTGCCGGAGGTAACTTCTTCATACTGGCAGAAACCGAAGAACAAGGACTAGCAGCCGCAGAAGCCGCGGCTGAAGCAATTCAAAAAATTGACAAAGTGATCATACCCTTCCCCGGTGGAATTTGCAGAAGTGGAAGCAAAGTCGGCTCCCTTAAATACAAGTTTATGCACGCCACAACCAACCAAAAATACTGCCCCACACTCAAAGGCCAAATAGAAGACTCCGAACTACCCGATGCGGTAAACAGCGTTTTCGAACTAGTAATCAACGGACTAACACTAGAACTCGTAAAACAGGCGATGTCTGTGGGCTTAAAAGCAGCAGTAAACATGCCCGGAGTGAAAAAGATCACCGCTGGCAACTACGGAGGAGAACTCGGAAAACACTTCATCTACCTGAAAGAACTAGTTTAAATAATATAACTGTCCTTTCACTCCTTTTCTTTTAATTACATTTAATCAAAAATCACGTGACTCATTTTTTCTTTAAAAAACATACATACGCTGAAGCGTTCTAGACAGAGAATGAAAATGATTTTCATGGTAAAAAATATAATTTTTTAATCACCTCCATTTTTATTAAAATACTCACACAAGATAATAAAACAAAAACACTATTGTAGAAGTTAGGGACATTTGTCACCCCTTGCTGTTAATTGGTAGGATGTCC
>NZ_JBRAKS010000071.1:0-13944 GCF_052745115.1 Candidatus Jordarchaeum sp. | reverse complement strand
CTTGTGGTTGGGCGGACAGAAAAAATAAACAATATTATCATATAAAATAGAAAACCTTATAATTCAGAAAAAGTAAAAGCATATTCAAATTTATGGAGGAGTAGGAGAGATTGCAGAGAAAGAAAATGTTAGCATTTTCTATAGCCGCGCTTTTTGTCAGTCTAATACTATTTACCGGCATCACTACAGCCATACTAACCCCTGCAATGTACGGGTTTCCCGGTGTACTAGCTATTCAAGAAAATACCGCTAAGCAAACTGGGAGAAATGTGACTATTATTTGGGATATTTACGGTATCCCGCACATTAATGGGAGTACCCAAGCAGACACCTTTTTCGGCCATGGATATGCCCAAGCGGTAGACGGAATTGAACTACTAATGCTAAATCTTATCACAGCAAAAGGTAGGCTATCGTTAACATTCGGATACGACAAGTATAATAATACGTGGAATCCAGGATACAAGTTTAATGCACAATTCTTGTCAAACGCGGAAAGCGATGGATTACTTTGGAAATTAAAGATTCCAGTAAGTCACTCAGAATACCTGAAGATAAATGAAACCATGAGAGAAATAATGATTGAACCATTTGCCGCAGGCATCAATTGGTACATCTATGAGAACTGGGCTACCCTACCAGCATGGATAAAGCAAAACGCTCCAGTAAGGGGAGAAGACATAGCCTCGATGGCTGCACTCGTTAACTTTCTATTCGCAGAAGATATTACGGGCTGGTTAACCGCAGAAGGCACATTAAATGCTATGGGCTGGAATGTTTCAATGTATCTTCAACAGCACTATCTAGGATCAGTCCCGATGCCCCCCTCAGTATGGTCTTCCGGTCTATTAAATAAGGGTAGCAATGAGTATCTTGTTAATGGTTCTCTTTCTAATACAGGTTATCCGATTTTGGGTGCTGATCCACACTTAGAATGGGATGGAATTACCCAATGGCATCAGGCACATCTAATGGCACCGGCAGAGGACACGCTACCCGAATTGAACGTGCATGGGGTCATCTTTTATGGACTTCCATTTATCGGAATTGGGCACAATGAGTACCTTGCTTGGATGTCAACTGTTAATCAGCCTGATCTTATGGACGTTTGGATTGAAAGACTCAATCCCACTAATACGAAGTATTATTATAATGGTTCCTGGGTTCCTCTCACAAAAGTGGTAATAAAACTGCCGGTACTGGTTCCTGGTGTAGGTGTGGTGGTTCAAGATGTGCCGACATATTATTCTCATCATGGAGTTCTATTGACCATAAATGAGACAGCACACTACGCGTTAGCGGTAAACTATTCCACAAGCGGGCAATGGACGGGCATTGAGCAGTTTTACCTGATGAATACTGCACAAAATATTACACAGTGGAAAGAAGCTATGTCTATGCTGGGAGTAGCGATGTTCAACTACATGGTGGCAACCGTATACAATGAGAGCTACTATGTTTGGAATGCGATGTGCCCACAAAGAAATGACATGTGGAACTGGAACTTGGGTGTACCAGGATGGAACACTACCACCGACTGGGGAGATTTCATACCCTTTGGCGATCTACCAACACAAGAAGACCCCACCAGTGGATGGATGCAAAACTGCAACATTCAACCCTGGAACATAACCACCCAGCCAAACAACATCACAATCACAAACGAAACAAAGCCATTCCCCAGATATCTGGTAAACCACTACACTTACCTACCTGGTGGTGGATACTACCGGGCTATGAGCAACTACACAAGAGGATATAACATGTTCTACATATTATATGGCCTCGCTGCGGGAGGATCAGGCTCAGTTACTGCTGAAGACTTTCTTGGAATTGCGGGTAACAGTTCAGTCTATTACTTAGCGACCGACTACATAGATAAGCTACCTGACAACGTTCCCGGTTCTGGAAATGAGACACTTAATGCGACAGTGGTTCTGCTTAAAAACTGGGATAAGTACGCTACTAATCAAACTGCTATGACCGTGTTCCAAATCTGGACACAGAATACAAACAGAAAACCCCCAGCTAATGAATCTGTTGCTCTTAGTACTTTGAACGCCACAGTGAATTGGATGGTATCCAAGTATGGAAATGCTACCGGAGTATATTGGGGCAATGTTCACATTGTGGTTAGAGGTACCAAAGTAGTAGGTTTGAATGGAACCTCAGGTGATCCTTACGGTTGTCTGAATCCGCACTATGGAATATTTGATTCAAACACTGGCTTATGGTACTGTTATGGTGGAGAATCATTCGAAATGGTTACAACGTGGGAGGGTGGAAAGGTCAAATCTTGGAGCTGCTTACCATACGGCAACACCAATAATGAGAGCTCTATGCACTTTGATGACATGCTACTTAAATATTATAGCAAGGACCAGCTTCACCCAGACTTCTTCTATGATGAAGACATTCTAAATCCAAATAACCAGAGCACAGAGAAGGGTAACATATCGGTTCCAGTATATACACTTGCCCAGACAATCTACTTGATTATGTTGCCCTACTATCAAGCATTGGCAAACTTCTTCACCTTAGTGGGTGTTGGGCAAGCTGTTACTAGTCAGCAAGCTTCATCTTCTTTGATGTTCGGTGGAATCGCTGCTCTAGTTTTGATAATATGTGTGGCGGCTGTAGCAATAGTAGCTAGAAGACCATAAAATCACAAAATCTATTAGAAAAAAGAATGCTACTACTACCTTTCCTCTCTTTTTTTAAATAATTTGTAGTGAATTAAAAGAATTGGAAGAGGATTTGTTTAGGTGGTTTGGTTTATTTTAATTTTTGAAGCTACTTGTGTGATTGCTTGTTTTTTCTCTTTGGCTTTTTCCATTGCTTCTTGTATGGCTCCTCTTATAGCGTATCCTGCCACGTGGAGTATTGTGTCGCCTAGTGTTTTATCTACTTGCATGCTGGCGGTGCAGGGGTAGGCGTGGTGGGCTTCCGAGATTCTCTCATTTATTCCCTGTATGCTGCGTTTTTCTATCTGCTTCATTACGTACCAAGTGCTTCCGCATGGAGCACTTCTAAGCGTTTTGGTATGGGTTATAATATCATCATCAACTGTGACTTCTACTACTGGTTTGCCAATTTTATATCTCTGAATGAATTCATCAATTATAGTGTTGTGCCCGCTTTCTTCCAGTGTGCAGAAGGGTTTGGGAAAAGCATGTGCCACACCCATCCTATTTAGTTCGTCTTCTACCTGTTTTTGTAGGCCGGGGGGGCACCAGTTAGATTCCTCTATGGGCACTATTACGCCCTTGGCTTTCGTTTTTTCCACTAATGTGGGTAAACTTGCTAGTAGGTCTTGGTGGAGACCTATTGCTATTATTATGTCGCATTGGGGAGGATTTTTGGGCAAGTATTTTTCGGGTTCTTCTATGAATGTGGGTAAATTGCCTGCTATTCGGTCGACTCCGTATATATCGCCGGCGAAAGAACCGTATTCCAGACGGCAGTGACCGCAGGCTTCTCCGCAGGAGGTGCAGAAGGTTGAAAAATTCATAAGGTTTCCAATAACTCTCTCCCCGAATTCATCACCATAAATAATGTAAATGCGCATAAACATCCTCCTACCATAAGTTTTCCAATTTTTCTATCGGTTTTTAAGTTAACATTTTTGTAAAGTTTTTCCATCTCTAATTATATGAATAAGAAATATTTAATAAAAATTTCCACAATAAGTTATTGTTTTTTAACCAAATTTATCTATAAACTATAAAAATATATATAACAGGAAACAATAATTTCAAGGTGAAATAGCGAAGCCTCAGTGATTAAGATGGGACAAAGCATGTTCAAACTGGATGATAAGGATCGTGAAATATTAACACTACTGAGTGAAGATCCTGACATTTCTCAAGAAAAAATTGCCGAGAAAATCAATCTATCACAACCCTCAGTTGCTGTAAGGCTGAAAAAACTTAGGGAGATGGGGGCTTTCAGCAAAGTTTGCGGAATAAACCCTTTAAAGATGGGTCTGCATCTCGCCAAGGTGGAGATCTCCACTAATAACAGTGCGAAAATTTTAAAAATGTTTAAAAATTGCCCCTACTTCTTCAACGGTTTCACGGTGTCTGGAAAGAGTAATCTTTGCCTGCTATTCGTGGGCGAGGACATAGCAACATTAGAGTCTATAGTCGACGGCCATCTGAGACCATTAGAGGAAGTAAAAGAAGTGGATTTTAACATTATTATTTCGGTGGCAAACGATTTGATTATGCCCATTCAAATGAAAGTAGAAATTGTGGATAAGCAGCCCTGCGGAATCGATATCCAATGTGTGGATTGCGCAAGCTATAAGGAAGATCGCTGCCTTGGTTGCCCCGCAGTAGGTCAATACAAAGGAAAACTATGGTAGGAGTAAAGAGAGCTGGGCTACCAGAGGTTTCGTATTTTTGCATTTATTGTATTTTTTTAGGAATTTTTTTATTTTTTCTTATCGGTTTTTTGTAACTGGTCCCATGCTTCAAGGGCTCGTCTCAGATGGGGAATGGTGATTGATCCTCCGACCACAAGGGCGATGGATAGAGCTTCGTCCAGTTCTTGGCTGGTCAGACCTTCTTCATGGCAATTTATTATATGGTATTTGACGCAATCGTCACATCTTAGTACTAGGGAGGCTACCAGTCCTAGTAGTTCCTTAAATTTTTTGGAGAGTTTAGCCTCTTCGTATACTCTAGAATCAAGATTATAGAATCTTTTAATATTTAAACCAGAGTAGTTCATCACTATCTCGTTCAATCTTTCCCTTTCTTTTTTAAAAGTTTCGATGACACCTTCCAACGTAACCACTTCCTCCAAATTAAGTTGATAAGAGCTATATAACAATTTGGGACAAAAATATAGTTAGATTATTGTTTCTCAATGTGTTGTTTTATCCATTTTTCTTTTTTGGCAAAAAATATTTGTATGACTTACAACTAACTTTCAACCATATTGGAAATAAAGTGTTAGTTTCTTTTATAAAGGAAAGGATTAAATTTTATTGTGGAGGCTTAAAAATTGGTTTTGGAAAATGACATTTTTCTTGATGAGGTGCATCTTAAGCTAAGAGATGAAGTCAAAGATTTTGTTAAGTGGGTCGACCCCAACTTGTTGAGAGCCATGGACGCTGAGGAAGTTGAGTATCCTTATGATTTTTACCGCGAAGCGGGAAGAAGAAACCTTTTGGGATTAAGATTTCCCAAAAAATATGGGGGCCGAGAATTAGACTGGTTAGCAGAGTGCGTGGCACTTGAGGAAGTGGGACTCTTCGGATGTGGACTAGGATGCTCTTGGTCCATGCCCATAATTGTGGGCGAAGCAATTAATGTCTTTGGAACCGAAGAACACAAGAAAAAGTACCTAGCTCCAATACTAAAAGGAGAAATGGTCTCAGCTGAGGGTTTAACCGAACCCCGCGGAGGCTCAGACTTCTTCGGAACAAACACCGTAGCAGAAAAAGACGGAGATATCTACTATCTCACGGGAGAAAAACGCTTCATAGCGGGAGCCAAGGCAGCGGACTTATTCCTACTGTATGCAAGAACCAACCCCGATCCGAAAGTACCAGGACACAAAGCACTCAGTGCCTTTCTAGTGGAAAAAGACATGGGCGTAGAAATTGCAGAAACCTATGGCTTACTAGGCTTCCGAGGAATGGGAACCGCCCGTATACAGCTCAAAGGAGCAGAAGTGCCGGCCGAGAATCTACTTTTAGGCGAGAACCGAGGAAGAGAAATCTTCAACCGTATGATGCTCCCCGAAAGACTAACCTCCGCCGCGGGAAGTCTCGGTACCAGAACCGCCCTAGAACTAGCCATGAAGTACGCCAACATGAGAAAAGCCTTCGGAGTCCCAATAAGAATGTTCCAAGGAGTAAGCTTCAAGATAGCAGATTCTCTAACCAAACTGGACGCCGCCCGAGCCCTAATTTTCACCGCAGCTAGACAAGCGGACCGTGATCCCAGTTCCTACGAAACAAGGAGACTGGTATCCGAAGCCAAAATGTTTGCAACCCAGGTGGGATGGGAAGTAGTGAATGACGCCATGCAGATACTTGGTGGAATCGGATACACTCAAGTTTATCCTCTGGAAAGGGCCCTAAGAGATGCCAGACTCGCAGTTATATGGACCGGTTCCAACGAAATCATGCAGCTAATCGTGCAACACGAAGCCTATCGCAAGCTCATGGGGGGCAATTTGGAGAAGGAAAGAGACATTGAACTAGACGCCATAGAAGCCCACAAAATAGCCGAAAAAGTATACGAATAAAAAACATTGAAAAAAATGGATAATCACTCTTCCCTTAAAAAATTTATTTTTTACTTTTTTTAAAAAAATTATTTTCTTAGATTTCTTTGCTGATTGTTATATGGGTCTATAATTTATAGTTTATAGTCGGCAAGTTTTCCCCATTGTTCTACTTTTCGATAGCGGGGCTGGGAAGCTTGGAAGTGAATCCAGATTGGGGCGTTGTCCAGTTCGGGATGAGCCTCAAATAGAGATCGGTCACCATAACGAAACACTTCCAGCACCAGAGGCAACTCGCTACGAAAGATTGCATATCTCCAACCTGCTGGTCCGAAAACTAGTCCTCCACTCACGTGGCAATAGACGTGTAGAGCGGGCTTCGCATCATCAGTTATCCATTCAGCTAGGACTTCGTCCCGCATGAGGCGGGTGTATATGCCTGAGATCTGCTTTTTATCGTATTCTCGACCGATGGTTAAGAATAGTTTTCCACTGCGATCCGAGTGAATAAGAGTATAGCGGCGCGCAGATATGGGATCTTTTTTACTAATCCCGGATGTATATTTTACATGTAATTTTTCTGGGTTTAGGCGAACCATTCTCGACAACTCCCTGATAGACCAATGAGCCCTCATTAGTGTGACAAAATGGCTGATAGAATTACAATTTAGTTGTTTTTTAAATAGTTTCTCGATTATTCCTTCGTCTTAGTTTGTGATTTTAAGGCTTGAGGGTTCGAAAGATATAAATAGTTATGAATATATATTCATAATGAGTGGGTATGCCGAGACCAAGGAAGATACGAAAAATAGGATTCCAACCAGAAATCACCGGCTTCAAACCAGTAGGAGACATAGAAACCAACCAACCGATAGTGATTCTAACTCTTGACGAATTAGAGGCCATCCGACTAAGAGATCTGGAAAAACTCACTCAAGAGGAAGCCGCAAATAAAATGAGTATCTCTCAGCCCACCTTCTACCGGCTCATTGAAAGTGCCAGAGAGAAGGTTGCTGAAGCCTTGGTTGAAGGCAAAGAATTACGCCTCCAAGGAGGTGATTACAAAATGGCTCAGATGGAAATGAAAAAATTTGTATGCCTACAGTGCAACCACAGATGGGAAGTACTATACGGAACTCCAAGACCAAACAACTGCCCCCAATGCGGTTCAACCAATGTCCACCGAGCACCCGAAGATCGTGGATACGCTAGAAGAGGCAGAGGAAGAGGCGGACTGGGCAGAGCTGCCGGACCAGGCGGAGGAATGGGCGCAGGAGCAGGCGGAGGAAGAGGCCCCCCACAATGGTAAACACTAAAATGTAAATAAAAAGGAAAAGGTGATTCCAAGGAGAAACAAATATCCCAACCAAAAGCGCTCTCATTCACATTTCCTTAAAACTTCTCCTTGGAATCACAATAATTTTTCTATTTTTAAGATACCCAAGAATAAGAATAAATTAATACTGGTGGGTTGTTATTTTGTTACCTTTTTTAGGAAAAATTCATGTAATCGGGTATCATCTGTTAGCTCGGGATGAAATGATGTTGCCAATATATTCTGTTGCTGTACAGCTACGATTCTCCCATTAAGGTAGCATATAGGTTTAACATTGTCTCCTAAACTTTGGACCACAGGAGAGCGAATAAAAACTCCCTTAAACTTTTTTTCACCCAGCAACTGAATTTCCAAGTCCTCTTCAAAGGACTCCCCTTGACGCCCGAAAGCGTTCCTCTCCACAGTTATGTCCATGAGTTTTAGGGTTGGCTGACTTGTTTTACCCACCACCCGGTCATAAACCTCTTTAGCTAAAAGAACCATTCCCGAACAGGTTCCCAATACCGGTTTACTTTCATTCGCAAATTTTTTGATGGCACTTAGAAGCCCACTGGTTTCCAGTAATCGTCCCATAACGGTACTCTCTCCACCCGGAATTATCAAACCCTGAATTTCCTCCAGGTGCTCAAGATTTTTAACCCAGAGCACTTCGCCTTCTAGTTTCAAGGATTTGAAAGCTAATTTAGTCATTGAAACATGTTCCTCTATTGCACCTTGTAGAGCCAATACGCCGATTCTCATGTTAGAGTTACTCATATTTCTGCTCCTCTATCCTGCATCCTTAACTCCAAGGTTTGAATGTCCAATCCGGCCATGGATTTTCTTTCATCTATCATTTTTTGGACTTCTGCCACTATTTTAGGGTCGTCCCAGTAGGTGCACGCTGTGACTATGGCTTTCGCCCTCTCCAGGGGATCCTCAGACTTGAAGATTCCTGAACCCACAAATATTCCGTCACATCCCAGAGACATCATAAGAGCAGCGTCCGCAGGAGTTGCGATACCTCCAGCAGCGAAATTCACTACAGGAAGTCTTCCTAGCCGAGCAGTTTCTAAAACCAAATCAAAGGAAGAATTTAGACTCCTAGCTAGTTTTACTAATTCCTGATAGTCCTCGTTCTCCAGTAATATTTTGGCTTGCCTTATCTGACTATTCATTATTCTCATGTGCTTTACCGCTTCGGCCACGTTGCCGGTTCCGGCTTCACCCTTGGTCCTTATCATGGAAGCACCCTCTTCGATTCTCCTAAGAGCACCTCCCAAGTCTCTTGTACCGTTGACGAAGGGTACAGTGAAATCCCACTTCCAGACGTGTCTCTCCTCATCTGCAGGGGTTAGTACCTCGGATTCATCGATAGCGTCCACACCGATGGCTTCCAGTATTCTGGCCTCGTAGGTGTGTCCTATGCGGCATTTGGCCATCACGGGTATTGTGATGTGGTCCATTACTTCCTCTATGACTTTTAGACTTGCGGTGCGTGCCACGCCTCCTGCCTTTCGGACATCGTATGGGAGTTTGTCCAGTGCCATAACTGCTACGGCCCCTGCTTCCTCTGCAATCTGGGCTTGCTCCACGTTAGTGACATCCATTATGACGCCATGTTTCTGCATATGCATGAAGCCACGTTTCACTCTAACGGTTCCTTTGATCCATTCTGGTTTGGTTTTTTTCTCCACTATTTTCACCTCTTTAGCCTTAAATTAGGGCATATTAAAAATATACCAGAAGTGAATTGTGTATCAGAATCACTTTAATAAAAATAAATATTTCTCTCGATCTTGAAAAATTATTAAGAAGTCCAGATAATTATTCAATTTTAGAATAGTTTCGGGTTTGGGATATTAATGATTGATATGCACGGTATTCTGGGCGAAATGTCCTCTGCTAGATATTGTGATGTTCGTTTAATTAGACAAGAAGTGGCTGAAGTTGCTTTTAGAGGGGAGTCAGCAGATGTTTTTAAACACAAATCTGAGAGAGTGGTGTGTAGAGCTGTATCAAAAGGTTATGGTATAGCAAGCACCAATAGCCATGACATAAAAAGTCTCAAAGAAGTATCAGAACTTGCTCTAAAACAGGCAGAGATGTCTGAATCAAAAATTGAGCTCCTCCCACTAGTAGCGGAAAAGGGGGAGAAAATCTTTTCGGGGAAAAAGGAGTTTGAGGTTGAAAGTGTTCTAGAATTTTTGAAAAACATGAAAGATGAGGTTAAGGATTCTCTGGGAAATTTTTACTCCAGAGCCGAGATCATTGCTTCTTACAGTTTTACGGATTACCATTTTGTTAGCTCTGAGGGAGCCGATATTACTGAGAAGGTTCCCCTAGTTGACGTTTTTGTCTATGTAGTGGCAAAGGGCTTGTCTGAGGGATTTTCCAGTAAGGGTATCGGGGGGAGGGGAGGATTTGAAATAATTGAAGCCGAAAATTGGAACGATATAATTGAAGACTTGACCATGAGAGCGGTTGAATCTACAGAAGCAGGCGTACTAGCCTCGAAGGGTGCAGGTACCAAATTTAATATAGTTTTAGATAATGACGGAACCGGAGCTCTCGCCCATGAAATAGCCCACATGTTGGAGGCAGATATCTACCAGGAAAAAAATTTCCCTAAACTAAGCTTCGAGGAACCCTTAGAACTAGTAGATGATCCATCCCTAGAGAATGGTTACGGTTCCTTTCACTGGGACGATGAAGGAGTCCAGGGGAGCCAAAAAATTTTGCTCAGCGAAAAAGGAGTGCAATTACTTCACACCCGACTAACTGCCAAAGGAGAAGACAAACCGGGGAATGCACACGGAGTATTTCACATGCCCCGACCCTTAATGAGCAACATATACATCAAGCCTTCAGACTGGAGCATAGAAGAAATCTTAGAAGAAAACCGCTTCGGAATATACACTAAAGGAGTGGTAAGAGCAGAATCAACAGTTTCCGAGGGGCGATTCGAACTATCTCCAGAAATAGGATACATCGTGGAGAAAGGAGTAGCAAAACAGCCCATCAAACATCTAAGAATAATAGGAGAAATCAAAAAAATAATACCCAATATAGACGCCATCGGAAAAGACTTCCAATTAAGACCAAACATTGAGAAGGGATTCTCAATCTCCGAAGGGGGACCCCACATAAGGATTTCAAACATTCACTGCATCTAGTTTTCCCAGTTCTCATTTTTTGTGAAGCAGATCTTCTTTGAAATTCTTATGAAACACTTCAGGCAAATCCTTGTAGGTTATTCCGGGCTTCATATATTTTGAAAGGTCCACCGAATTATAAGTGTTCCAGAAAAGTATCGGAGTATCTTTAAAATCATGTTTCTTAGTGTAATCCATTAGGCCCGCCAGAGTTTTACCAGTATACGTGGTTTCCAGCTGAATGCCTTCATACTTCTTCATCAGTTCAATTGCCGCTACCCCTTCCTGGGTTACTGCACCATATTCTGTTCCAGCGTAGTCATCTAGAACAGTGACATCCCTAAAATCCGGCTCAGGAACACCACCAAGATAGTCCTTGATAAGCTCGTATGATTCCCTGGCATAAGTGGTCACCAAACCAGGGTTGGCAAAATCCTTCGCAGTCACTCGAACCCCTACCACCTTAGAACCCAGACCACAAATTCTAACTCCCAATTCTAAACCAGCCTGCGTCCCCAGACTGCCCGCAGCCACAAAAATCAACTCCGGCTCAGGCATCAACCCCTCATCCACCTGCCTTTTCAGCTCGAGCGCCGCCTCTACATATCCCAATATTCCCAGCGGAGAGGTTCCTCCCGGTCCCACATTGTAAATCTTATCCTGATCGGACAGCTTATTATAATCGAAATCATTCATATGAATCAGCTGCGCCCCCAGCGACTGGAACAATAGAAGCTGCCTCTGTACATGAGCGGTAAGCGGCTGATCCCACAAAACCAGTATAGTTTCCAAACCGTATTTCTTAGCGAAAAGCAATGTAGCCAAACAGTGATTAGAACCCGTTCCTCCATAGGTAATTACCTTGGTTTTTTTCTGCTGGAGTGCCTCTGCAAGCACAAATTCCAGCTTACGAGGCTTGTTACCCCCATAAATATCAGTCGTCGTGTCATCTCTCTTAACCCATAATTCTTTTAAACCCAATTTTTTGCCCAATTTTTCAAGTTTCTGCACCGGAGTCACCCGGGTTAAAGGCATCCAAGGAATATGTCCCTTCAATTTAGGAAATTCTTGGAACAAAAGGGGAAGTTTCCTACCCTTGTTCATTATAACCATCTCACCATTTTGCCGTTTCAAAATTATTAAAACCTTTACCATTATAATAATACCCATCAAAGCTAAAAATTTTTCAATACAGAAAAAATTAGATTTCAAAATATATATACTATTACAATTATTAGAATATCTAACTAAGCTAAAAAGATTAAGAAACTTTTTTATAGCAGTTCTAATATAACAAGTTTTTAAAAACATATAATGGGGTATTACACATTTAGAAGGTTGTTTTTTATGGCTAAAGAATGGAGATTCATACTAGACGTAGAAGGAACCGCAGCAAAGCCACTCACAGCCTCAATGTCCCTACTATCATCAAGAGCGGCAAACAAAACGCCAAACACCGCGCTCGTAATGTACTGGCCCAAACCCTGCATCACCTTCGGATACTTCCAAGACATTGACACAGACTTCGACCTAGAACTGGCGAAGAAGTACAACATAGAACTCGCAAGACGTATGGAAGGAATGGGAGGCGGCACTATTTTTCTTGATACTCATGGTTTTATGGGTTTGGCTATGAGTGTGGATAAGGAGACTTATCCTACGATGAAGGATGCTTTTAATAGGACTGGTGAGGCTTTGACTGAGGTTTATCGGATGTTGGGTGTGGAGGATGCGAAGTATTATCCTCCGGATGATGTTCGTGCTGAGGCTAGTGGCCGGAAGGTGGGTGCTGTTGGTATTACGGAGCTGTTTGGCTACTATATTGTGAATTCGTCGAATATGCCGGGTTATATTCGTGACGATATTTTGATTAAGGTGGCTAAGATTCCGGCGGAGAAGTTTAAGGATAAGAAGTTGAAGACTTTTGATGAGTATCAGGGTGGTGTGGAGGCGGAGACTGGTTACTGTCCGAATCCGTACGAGTTTGCGGGTGCTGTGTATAAGGCTTTTGAGGATATTCTGGGAATTGAGTTTAAGCCGGGCTGGTATACTAAGGAAGAATTGGATCAGATGGCGTTGTTGAATATGAAGGCGATGTCGGAGGAGCACACGTTTGCTCGTTCCAGCAAGAGGAAGTTCGCTGGGGCGCCCAAGGATTATAAGGTGGCTATTGGAAAGTATAAGGCGAGAAAGCTGGTGGAATCCCGAATTCTGGTGGATCCTAAGGGTGTTATTAAGGACATGTTTTTTGCGGGAGATTTTTACGCTAAGCCGGTGCCTATTCTGAGGGAGATGGAGGAATCGTTCAAGGGTGTCTCGATAAACGATGATGATGCTATGCTGAAGAAGATTAAGGCGGCTTATGAGAAGCCAGGCTGGGAAACGTCTGAAATTAGTCCCGAGGATTTCTTGAAAGCTTTGATTGCGGGTAGAGAGTCGCTTAAAAAATAGAAATAGAGATGTGCTAATGGTTTTGTAGCAGGAATATGGTCTGTAAAATTAGGAAGTGATGCTTTTCATTCATTTAATTTATTTTTTTATTTTTTCTATTATTATTTTGTGTGCTTTTTTTAGTGTTTTTCTTGAGTTTTCGAAGCTTAGTTTTTTTAGTGCTTTATGGTAGTTTACCCAGTCGTAGTCTTTGTGTTCGTAGGATATTTTGACTTGTTTGGTTTGGGTTTGTGCTAGGTGGAAGATGACTTCTTTGTATACGGTTTTTCCGCTTCTTCGGTAGAAGTAGCTGATTTTGTTTTCGAAACCGTCTTCGAATTTAAGGTCTTGAATCCCGGTCTCCTCTGCGGCTTCTCTTATCATGGTGTCTCTTACTTTCTCGTTTTTCTCAAGGTTTCCTTTGACGAAGTCCCAGTGTCCTCTTTCGTGCTGTAGAATAAGGTATTGGGGTTCCTCGTTTTCCATTCTATAGATCACTACACCGGCAGAGAACTCTCTAGGCAACACTCATCAGTCCATCTATTTTTCAGAGATGCTGAAAAACTTTAATTAACATTCACATAGTAGTTTTCATTTTTTATAAATTTTGATGTCTGAAAATTATATTAATTTACATTTATTGGGGCTTAAATCATCTGGCACAAAATTTGGGGCTTGATAATGCTATACTAGCTTAATATATCTTGCATGTACTATGATTC
This sequence comes from Candidatus Jordarchaeum sp., assembly GCF_052745115.1. NCBI lineage: Archaea > Promethearchaeati > Candidatus Jordarchaeia > Candidatus Jordarchaeales > Candidatus Jordarchaeaceae > Candidatus Jordarchaeum > Candidatus Jordarchaeum sp. Next base: position 82 of record NZ_JBRAKS010000071.1, on the reverse strand, counting down.
TTGCTTTTATAGGAATCTAAACAAAACGTCGGGACGCCGCCTTAGGTATGTATTTTTCCTAGTTTTTACTTGTCTTATGCTG
>NZ_JBRAKS010000070.1:0-14346 GCF_052745115.1 Candidatus Jordarchaeum sp. | reverse complement strand
AACCGAACACCATTTAGGCGGTGTCCTAAATGGGTAAGTTTCGGACAACGGTTTATTGGGATTCTTTAAAGTATTTCATTACTTGTCCCAGACAGCGGTAAGAGCTGCTTACCTTGGTTGGATCTCCGAAATAGGTTTCGTTCCACACACCGATGTGTTCCATTCCCAACTTAACGTATCCATCTATTTTTTCGATAACTTCCTCGGGTGTACCCCACATGTAAGCCTCTTGCACCACTTCTATGGGCACTTTTTCAATCGCCTCAAGTGCTTGTTTTTTAGTTAGTCTTGAGGGGACAAAGTCGGTTAAGCCATAAAACTTCTCTCCGAGTGGATGTTCGTACCCATACTTTTCAAATATTGCAGAGGGAGTTGTGAGGGCTCGCGCCTTAATTATAGGTGCTTGCATACACCTTATGCACTCATCATGGCTTTCATCGATGATTAGACTAGTGTAGAGTCCTTTTGTGATTTTATTGTAGTCTCTTCCTGATTTTTTCGCGTTTTCTTTAATAATCTGCAGTCTATTCTTATAATTGTCATAGTCAATCATGAATGGAAACCAGCCGTCAGCGTATTTGCCCACCAGCTCAGCCATTCTCGGCCCCGCTCCGCCGATCCATATCGGGGGTCTGTCTTTCAGTGGAGGTAGCTCAAAAACAGCGTCACGCAGTTTCCAGAATTTTCCATCATAGTTCAGGAGCTCATCTCTTTCCGAGTTCCAGCAGAGTCGTATAATCTGTAAAGCCTCCTCAAGCCTGCTTACGATCCTAGTGTAATCTAAGCCAAAGGGTTCACAGTTCTCCTTTTCTCCCGCTCCTATTCCCAGTATCACTCTGCCATTAGTAATATGCTCTAGAGTAGCATAGCTCTGAGCAAGCATTGCAGGATGATGTCTAATAGGCTCGGTCACAGCGGAACCAATGAGGATTTTACTCGTAGTTGAGGCGGCTAACGCTATTGATAGGGTTGTTTCAAAGAACACATGGGGACTGAACTGTGCAAATGCGCCAACAATATCCGGAGTCCAAATGCTCTGAGGATACCATCCCATAAGATGATCCGGGAACCATATAGAGTCGTATCCTCTCTCCTCCAGTCTCTTAGCCTGCTCCGGAATACGCTCGATAGGAGGAAACGTGGGTCCTACAGTACCAAACTTCAACATATACCGATACCTCCATTCTAAATTAAAATATCTCCTCTAACGACAATTCTTTTACTAGTTAAATTTACCGCATCCTCAAGTAAACATTTATCTTTCTCCTACTTTTAAAAAATCTTATTAGGGTGAAAGTAACCAAACTAATTTATTGAGGGTAAGGCTATGAGATATAAACCAAATCTTCAGTCTCTAAAAAGGCATAAGGTTCCCGACTGGTTTCACGACGCCAAGCTGGGCATCTTTATCCACTGGGGCCTATACTCAGTTCCGGGTTGGGCACCTACCACAGGAAAATTCCAAGAAGTGGTGGCAAAAGAAGGCTGGGAAAGCTGGTTTACCAAAAATCCCTACGCTGAATGGTATCCCAACTCCATCCGGATAAAAGACAGTCCCTCCCAGCAGTACCACATTAAAACCTACGGAGAAAACTTTTCCTATGATAATTTTGTCCCAATGTTTAATGAAGCAGTTAAGAACTGGGATCCAAACGAGTGGGCTGATCTATTTCAGAAAGTTGGTGCACGTTACGTAGTTCTCGGAACCAAACATCATGACGGCTTCCTGCTATGGCCCAGTAAAATCCAGAATTTAAAAAAGAAAAACTACTGTGCCGAGCGCGATCTAGTAGGGGAGTTAACTCAGGCCGTAAGGGCTCGGGGAATGAAAATGGGGCTATACTATTCGGGTGGACTAGACTATACTTTCAATGATACTGTGATTCGAAATTTTGAGAGCCTGCTTACCGCTATTCCCCAGACTCCAGAATATTTGGAATATGCCAACAGTCACTGGTATGAACTAATAGATCGCTATAAGCCTTCAGTCCTTTGGGACGATATAGGGTATCCCGCAGCAGCTAATCTTAATGAATTATTCGCTTACTACTATAACAAGGTACCAGACGGCGTGATAAATGACCGTTTTGCCCTGCTTAGTCCCCCGGGCAGTGTACACTTTGACTTTAGAACACCGGAATACGCTTCATTCGACCAAATCTGGACTGAGAAATGGGAGTGCACCCGTGGACTCGGATACTCCTTCGGCTACAACCGCAATGAAGGACTAGAACACATTATTCCGTTAAAAGAACTGGTCTGCTCTTTCGTGGACATCGTTAGCAAAAATGGTAACCTCCTGCTGGGTGTTGGACCCATGGCTGACGGAACCATACCGGAACTGCAACTGAGGCGCTTGATTGAGCTGGGGCGATGGCTTGATATTAATGGAGAAGCCGTATTCGATACACGACCCTGGGTCAAAGCTGAGGGAATTACCGATGAAGGGATTGCGGTAAGGTTTACACACAAACAAGAATCACTATACATTTTCCTACTCGATAGACCGAAGCAAAATCAAGTTACGATAAGGTCGCTTCAGGCAGAAAAGGATGCTACTATTCACTTCCTGGGAGAAATTGAGGCTTTAAACTGGAAAAAGAAGGGTGAGGACTTGGTAATCACCCTGCCAAAGGATTTGAAGGAATCTCCTGCCTATGCCCTAAGAATAACACCAAAATCTAAGATTCATCCTGAAGATTAAATATCGTTTAAGCAGTTTTTCAAATTTTTTAGTGGTTTTAAATTTGTGATATACGCTCCCAGATTGGTGGAATTCGTTTCTGTGATTCAGGCCCGAGAACTATGGGTTCAACTCCCGCAATTTCACACAGGTAAATCAATGAACGAATACAATTACCGGCAACTCCCAAAATATGGTTGCTCGGGAAGACGCTTAAGAACTCATCAAAGCTGCAATGAAGCTTGGCGTGAACATGTGGCCACGTGGGATCAGTCTGCTGGTTCAACGCTTTCCGCTCCTCTGGTGAAAGTTCAAGAGCCTCACCCAACACCATAACCATGTAAAGTTTATCATTCCACAAACCCAGCCGAGCAAAAGTTATCTCACCCGCAGCAGCGTCAAACTCCACCGAAGCCCCACCCGCCTTAAAGTAATACTCCATAGCTGGGTGAAAAGTCACCTTCTTAAAATTCTCCTTAGGATCCATACTCTGTGAGGCATACCAGCTGGCGTGATTTCCAGAATTGCAAAAGTCCCACAAGTCTCTGTCCGGGTGATATAATCGCACATCCATAAATAGTACCGGAAGTCCCCCACTAATGTATTTTAGGAGCTGCATGGTAACCGCAGCCAATGAGTCCGCCTCAGTGGCACAGACTGTAGGCTCCTTGGAACCATTCCAATCATAAGGATCATTCATAAGCATCTCGGGCACGTCCCCTAGGCAAACGTATTCTGTTAGTTCGCGCTGCCCCTTCAACCCACAGTAGTCAAATCCCTTCTCCTCGTTAACCATACTCATAGCCAAGTAAAGGCGTATCTGCGTCTTTAAAGTTTCCGGCGTCAACATTTTCCCGTCATACCTTATACGGTTTCCCAAAAGTCCTTCAAACCATTTTAACCCCTTTTCCACTTCCTTATCATCCACTTCCTTCATTTTTTCCACGAGCCACAATTGGTCAATCTGGCGAACCGTCGTACCAAAAGTCTTCACTATTGGGACCAGGTGGAAAAATCCTGTTTCCATGCCCATACTGTGGCCGCCGTACATTCCATAAACTTCGTTCTGAATGGTGGTGTATGCCTGAGATGCTCGAATCCAGTCGAATACTTGTGCCCGTATTTCGGGGTCATCCATGTCGCCTACAATGCGATGGGTTCTAAATCCCGCTTGGCGCAGAGCTCCGTCCGTTGCAAGCAGTCCCACGTTTCCCGGAAATTTGCCACTATTGTTTGAAAGGCAGAGTATGGGCTTGTCTCTGCCTACACTGTTTACGAAGGGCCACACAAAGAATGGGAAATTCCAAACATAGTAGCAGAGAATAATCTGTTTACAGTTTGCCCTTGAGAGCTCCTCTCCCACTTTTTGGGCGACTCGGACAGAGGTTACAATTTCGGATCCGGTAACCACTTCTAGCGATGTTTCGTCAAGGTTTTTCACGCCTTTCCGAATTATTTCCGCCCACCTTTGAACGACTTCCATGCATTCGGAATTATTTTGCTTGTAAACATGTTTCCTCTCATCGTTAAACATTACAATACCGATGGGTGTAGTTCGCATAAAAATCACCTTATCACTCCTTATATCCTAGAAATAAAATAAATTTTAGTAGGATATTTGTGTTTCTGAAGAGAAGCTACAAACTGTCTAATTTGGCACTATACGCCTCGGTAGTGGAACTGCCAGAATGGTCTCCTCAATTCACTAACAGAGGACATTGCACGTGCCCTATATTTCTGAGAAAAATTTATAATACTCATATCTGCTTCTTCCATAAATAATACAGGTCCATCCTGCCAGCCTCACAAATCGTCAAAAGATTAACTGGGTAAAAATAGGAGGGCATAAAAATTATCGAGATCAAGAACTGGCACAGTATGCCTATAGAAGAGGTCACCAAACTTTTAGAAACCAGTTCTAAGGGTTTGACCAAGGAGGAAGTCCTAAGACGGCGGGAAATATACGGACCAAACAAAATCGAGGAAGTAAAGAAACTATCTGCTCCCAGACTTTTTCTCAGACAGTTCCAGAACGCTCTAAACTACATTCTAGCTCTGGCTGCAGCAATCTCAATCATTGGAGACCACATCATAGACGCCATAGTAATCATAATTATAATCTTCATAAACGCCACTCTAGGTTTTGTTCAGGAATACCGCTCCGAGAAGGCCCTTGAAGCTCTCAAACAGTTTGCAGCACCCAAAACCACCGTGATAAGAGATAACAGGGAAAGAAAAGTCAACACCGAGGACCTCGTCCCAGGAGACATAGTGGTTCTCACCACCGGAGATATTGTGCCCGCAGACATGCGCCTCCTCACTTTGGCAAGGCTACGTGCGGAGCAAGCCATACTTACAGGCGAACCAGGCTCCGAAGAAAAACTCACCGGGGAGCTACCCGAAGACACCCCTCTGGTAGACCGGCGAAACATGGCCTACTCTGGAACTACCATCACCGGGGGCCGAGGCTCCGGAATCGTGGTAGCTATCGGTATGAACACCGAAATGGGGAAGATCGCCCAGGAAATTTCGGAGGCTGGTGAAGAAAAAACCCCCCTCCAGAAGAGAATAACGAATCTAGCCGTTTACCTCGCAATCCTCGCCGTAATACTTGCAACCGGCTTGGGACTCTTAGCATTTTTAAAAGGTATCGCTATATACGATGCTCTCATGTTTGCACTAGCCGCATCAATATCTGCCATTCCCGAAGGGCTCATCGCGGTTATCACCTTAGTTCTGGTGGTCGGGGTCAGGACAATGGCTAAGAGAAACGCCATCATCCGCAAACTACAAGCTGTGGAGACTTTGGGCTCCGCGACAGTGATATGCACCGACAAGACCGGGACACTAACCAAAAACGAAATGATGGCACGTGCCTTATATCTAAACGGCGAAATTATAGAAATCACTGGTGAGGGGTACGCACCTGTAGGAGACTTCCGGAAAGATGGTGCCGTAATAAATCCCAAGGAGCACCCCCACCTCCAACTTTTTCTGAGAGCCATGGCCCTGTGCAACGACGCTCACCTAGTTTCGGAGGATGGTCGGCACTCTATCTTCGGCGACCCCACCGAGGGAGCACTCGTGGTGGCCGCAGCCAAGGGAGGAATCGACAAGGAGAAGGAAGAAAAAGAAACTCCCCGCGTAGACGAGATCCCCTTTGAATCTGAAAGGGCCTGTATGGCCACTGTGCACCAGCTTACAGACCAGGAAAGGTACATCTACGTCAAGGGAGCCCCGGAACGAATGGTTCAACTTTGTAACGAGATCTACATCAACGGCGAATTTGTGGAGTTAACCGATGAACTGCGAAATCAAGTGTTGGAGGCAGGCCACGAACTGGCAGCCACGGGTTACCGGGTTCTGGGAGGAGCCTACAGGGTTGTGGAGGATTCAAAATACCGCTTAGTCCCCGATGAGTGTGGCGAAGACCTAGTTTTCTTGGGATTGGTGGGAATAGTTGACCCTCCCCGGAAGGAGGTCATAGAAGCGGTTGCAAAGTGTAAAAGCGCCGGAATCAGAGTGGTTATGATCACCGGAGATCACAGAGAGACCGCGAGGGCTATTGCTGAAGAAGTTGGGATAATAACTAAGAAAGAACTGATTCTAGAGGGGAGAGAACTAGACAAAATTTCCGATGAACAATTCGAAAAAATAGTGGAGTCCGTTAGAGTTTTTGCCCGAACCGAGCCCCGCCACAAGCTCCGAATCGTCAAGGCATTAAAAGCTAGGGGTCAAATAGTAGCCATGACCGGAGACGGGGTTAACGATGCGCCTGCCCTGAAGGAAGCAGATGTTGGCATTGCTATGAGCATAACCGGGACTCAGATTACCAAGGAAACTTCGGACATGGTTTTGACTGATGACAATTTCGCCTCCATTGTGGCGGCGGTTGAGGAGGGGCGAACAACTTTCGATAACCTGAGAAAAGTGGTTACCTACCTTTTAACAACCAACATTGCGGAGATGATGGTATTATTCTCTGCTCTTGTGTTGGGTTTCCCTCTGCCCTTCCTACCTTTGCAGATTCTGTGGATTAATCTGGTTACCGATGGGATTTGCGATAAGACTTTGGCGGTTGAGCCAAGGGATCGGGATGTTCTTAAAGAGCCTCCTCGACCCCCTAAGGAGAGGATTGTTACTAGGGGTGTGGTATATCTGCTGATATTCCTAGCTACGATTATGGCTATTGGAACGTTGTTTGTCTACCATTTTTCTATTCAGTCCTTGGGCCCATGGGTGTTTATTTATGGTTACAAAGAGCCCCGATCCATGACTTTCTTTACAATTATTTTCTTCCAGCTTTTCAATGCTTTGAACGCGAGGTCCCGTGAGTATTCCGTATTTAAGATTGGATTTTTCTCAAACAAGTACTTGATTATAGGACTGGTCATTTCATTTGTATTGAACATCTCCATCGGTTACATTCCGTTTTTCCAGGACCTCTTTCAAATTATGCCATTGCCTCTCCATGGCTGGTTCGTCGTATTTCTGGTCAGTAGCAGCGCTCTAATATTAGAAGAGATAAGAAAAGCAGTGGCTCCCAAGCTATTCAGTAGATAATGTTGATGACTGTTCCTGAAAATCAGGCGAATGAGATTACCCTAAGGAATACTAAACATTTTTTCTGTACGTATTTGATACTTGAAAACCGTTCCGCAAAAATGTTCCTCCCTTTTTTGAAGGAACGCTTTTTATTTTTTTCTTCGACGAAGAGTGTTCATCGAAAAAGCCAAAATATACTCTTTTTCGCAGTTTGGGGTCAGATTATCCGTTTTTGATTACAACTATTAAATATGTAATTTTTTTCTTTTTTGCTATGTAGTTCAATGAGAGACAAATATTACAAAAGTGCGATTTTTAGCTCTATCATAAAAAATACGTCATAATGCTACCATAAACAAAACACTCAAAAATCGGCTTCCTATTCTTCTTGCACGACCCGTTTTGAGTCTATGATTTGTTTTTCTGATTTATCATTTTCAGCCATCCTTACACTTTTTAAAATGTACTAGGTGTTATACAGAATTTATTGTTACGGGGAGCAATTTTTTAGAGTTTCAAAGATACTGTTTAATTAATGTTCATTAGAAAAATTTAAAGTTCTTTTTTTCTTTTGTAAAATTAGTTTAAACATTGTTTTGTTACGAATTCCACTAAGTCACGATTTATGCTGGTTATGTAAAGGAGGGTTTTCTAATAATCGAGATTAAGAACTGGCACAGTATGCCCACAGAGGAGGTTATGAAGCTTCTGGAAACTAGCCCTAGTGGCTTGAATGAAGAAGAGATTCTCAAACGACAGAAAATATATGGGCCAAACAAGATTGAGGAAATAAGAAAACTCTCTCCCATTCGACTATTTTTTAAACAGTTTCAGAACGCTTTAAACTACATTCTGATTCTGGCTGCAATAATCTCACTGGTAGGAGAGAGCATCCTTGATGCCGTAGTGATAATTATTATAATATTTATCAACGCTATTCTCGGATTCATCCAAGAATACCGCTCAGAGCAGGCGCTAGAGGCCCTCAAGGAATTATCTGCACCAAAAACCGTCGTGATGAGAGCGGGTAAAGAGAGAAAAGTCAACACCGATGAACTTGTCCCCGGAGATATAGTAATCCTAGCCACCGGAGACAGAGTTCCTGCAGATATTCGGCTTTTTGCCTCGGTGAGGATGCGAGTGGAAGAATCTATACTTACCGGAGAACCGGGTTCTGAAGAGAAAATAACTGCGGAGCTACCTGAAGACACTCCATTGGTGGATCGGATAAACATGGTTTATTCTGGAACCAGTATAACTGGTGGAAGAGGCTCCGGAGTAGTGGTCGCCAACGGTATGTATACCGAAATTGGTAAAATTGCCAGAGAAATCTCGGAAGCTGGTGTGGAAAAAACTCCGCTACAGAAAAGAATATCGAGCTTAGCCATTTATCTTGCGATCCTAGCCATAATATTAGCGTCAAGCCAAGCGATTTTAGCTTTCCTAAGAGGCTTACCCCTCTACGATGTTCTCTTATTCGCGTTAGCCTCAGCGATTTCCAGCATTCCTGAAGGACTCTTAGCCGTGATAACCATAGTCCTAGTCATCGGAGTTAGAATAATGGCAAAAAGAAACGCCATTATCCGCAACCTACAGGCTGTGGAAACTCTGGGCTCCGCAACTGTAATATGTACCGATAAAACTGGTACCCTCACCAAAAACGAGATGACGGTGCGCGCCCTATACCTAAACGGTGAATTAATAGAAGTAACTGGAGAAGGATACACACCCATAGGCAACTTCAAAAAGAACGGGGCAATAATAGAACCGCAGGAAAACCAACATCTACAACTCCTCCTAAAAGCAATGGCACTATGCAACGATGCCTACCTAGTCTCAGAAAACGGCCGATACTCCATTTTCGGAGACCCCACTGAAGGAGCACTAGTGGTGGCAGCAGCTAAAGGGGGAATCGACAAGGAAAAGGAAGAGAGGCAAACCCCCCGCATAGACGAGATCCCCTTTGAATCCGAACTAGCTTGCATGACCACCGTACATGATTTTGCAGAGAAAGAAAAGCATGTTTACGCCAAGGGTTCCCCAGAAAGAATAATCAGCCTCTGTAACGAAATCTACATCAATAACAAAGCAATTGAGATAACAGATAAACTCCGAAAACAAGTCTTGGACGTAAGCTACGAATTAGCCGCCAAAGGCTACCGCGTTTTAGGAATCTCCTACCGCGTAGTGGGAAGCGCAACCTATCGCCTAGCCCGAGAAGACTGCGGGAAAGACCTAATATTTCTAGGATTAGTAGCAATGGTCGACCCTCCAAGAAAAGAAGCCATAGAAGCGGTAGCAAAATGCAAAAAAGCCGGAATCAAAGTAGTAATGATTACCGGAGACCACCGTGAAACTGCAAGAGCCATAGCCCAAGAAATGGGAATAATGACCGAAAAAGACATCATCCTAGAAGGAAGAGAACTAGACAACATCCCAGAAGAAGAATTCCAAAAAATTGTAGAATCGGTAAAAGTCTACGCCCGAACCGAGCCCCGCCACAAGCTCCGAATCGTAAAAGCCCTTAAAAATCGAGGACACATCGTAGCTATGGGTGGTGACGGCGTTAATGATGCTCCTGCTTTGAAGGAGGCGAATATTGGTATCGCCATGGGTATAAGTGGTACTCAGATTGCGAAAGAGACTTCGGACATGGTTTTGGCGGATGATAATTTTGCCTCTATTGTGGGGGCTGTTGAGGAGGGTCGGACTACTTTTCTTAATCTTAGAAGAGTGGTTTTATACCTTTTAGCTACTAATATAGCGGAGGATATTGTACTGTTTTCTACTCTTCTTCTGGGTTTTCCTCTACCTTTTTTACCTCTTCAGATTTTATGGATTAACTTGGTGACTGATGGGATTTGTGATAAGACTTTAGCGGTTGAACCTCGATATAGGGATGTTCTTAAGGATCCTCCCAGACCTCCTAAGGAGAGAATTGTTTCTCGGGGTGTGCTTTATCAGATAGCCTTTCTGGCTTCAATTATGGCTATTGGGACAGTGTTTGTCTACTATCTGGGGATTCAATCGCTGGGACCATTAATTATTTTTGAGGGTTATGAAATTCCCAGAACAATGACTTTCTATACTATTATTTTTTTCCAGCTTTTCAACGCGTTAAATGTTAGGTCTCGAGAATATTCCCTGTTTAAAATTGGGATTACTTCAAACAAGTACCTCGCTATTGGTTTGATTTTTTCCTTTATTTTGAATATCTCTATTGTTTATGTTCCGTTTTTCCAGCAGCTTTTTGAAATTACACCGTTGCCTCTAGGTGGCTGGTTAATAGTGCTTCTGGTCAGTAGTAGTGCTCTGATAATAGAAGAAATTAGAAAAGCTCTTGCACCAAAACTATTCAGTAAATAAGATTTAATACCGCTTACAAAAATATCTACTAATACAAACAGAACTAACAATAATTTATAAGAGAATCTCTTTTGAATAGTGTTTTAATATTATTTTTTCAAACATTTTTTCAGTTTATTTAATTTGTGTTTTGTTAGAGAACTTTTTTACGCTAAAATTTAAAAAGGTGGTGGTAGAAAGTTCCTAAGTAAATTTATTGATATGTGAGGTGATGTCATGTATAGCCGAATATTGGTGGCTACTGATGGGTCCGAATATTCTGATAAGGCTGTTCAACATGCCATAGATCTTGCTAAAAGTTTTGGCGCTGAACTTATCGTAATAAGTGTGGTTAACATGGAGTCTGTGGCTTGCATTGAGGAGCCTACTAGTGATATTTATTGTCAGATTCAAGAGAAGCTTGAAAAACGGGCAAATGATATCCTCGATGGTGTTGAGAAAAAGGCGACTCGAGAAAATTTACTGGTTAAGAAGATAGTTCAAACGGGTGACACAGCAGCGGTTACGGTGGAACTAGCAAAAAGAGAGGGAGCGGACCTAATAGTTGTGGGAACCAGAGGACTTCTCGGTGTTAAAAGAGTAACGCTGGGAAGCAGTGCTGAAAAAATTGTGAGATGGGCGGAGATACCAGTTCTGGTGGTACGCTGAATACCCTTTTTATTCTCCTTAAAAATTCCTTATTGTTAAAAATTCTTTTAATAATTTAAAAATTAATGAGAACCTATTTTTTCACCTTTTCCTTTTATGTGAGTAGGATACTAGTGGGAAATATGCCTGCTCTCGGTGATGGGCCGCAAATTTTCTCAAGGTCTTGAACCATTTTTTTAAAATCCTTGTGGAAAATCGTTCTTTTTGGGTAGTAATGGAAAATATCCGCCTTACTGAGATTTGGGGAAAATATACCAAATGGATTGTCTGACAGGGCCTGGAACAAGAGATGCTCACCCCAATTTTGATACAGCCGGCCCCCGGTTTCTCCAATTAAGGAGTGATATCCCCGTCCTTCCGTAGCCGCTGTCATAAAAATAATAGCTGCCCCACGCTTGAATAGTTCATGGGCACTGAAAAATATTGGGAATCCCTTTACCGTTTGCGAGAGTTCAGTGTCCTCAGGATAAAGATTGAAAAATCCAACGTCCAGTCGTTCATCAGGAGACAATTTCGGTAACTCCGTGTGATAAACTCTTTTTGCCAGCTCAGCAGCTTTCCTGTGTGCCTGAATATAGTGCCCTGCAAAAATCCCCGCGATTCCCCGCTTCATCGTAGAAACCAGATTTATACTAAAATCGAGTCCCACCCTAACGCAAACATCTTCAATGTCTTTCCTTAGCTCCGTGATAAATCCTAAGCCTACTCCTATTCCTTTGACGGCGGCTTGATGATTTGCCTCAAGCGTCTGAATGCCGCAAACTCCGGGCAGTATTATTTTTGCTCCACCGCCAAATCCTGCGAGCGGATGGGGAATAACTGTTCCTACTGCAATCTTCACGTCTGCCTCGTGGTAGGTTTTATTTAGATAGATGGGTGTTCCCATATTCGAATTTCCTAAAAACACTAAATTCTCGTATGGGTGGTGGTTTTCGATGTTAACGCTGTCCACCACTTTCTCTCCCACCTTTTTTATGAAGTCTTCCCTGGTCATGGGCCGGTGTGCGCCCAGAGCTGCTATTAGTGTGATATTCTCATTGGATATACCTGCCTCATTTAACTCCTTCAAAACCAATTCACAAATGGGTCCTGCCCTCATAGGCCGGGAAATGTCCTCTACCACTATCACCGCGTTTTTCTTCCCCCGAGCAATTTCTTGTATAGGGGGTGCGCCAATCGGGTTTTTTAACGCAGTTTCTAATTCTACCAAATTAGTAATCTCTTTTGCGTCTTGCATACTAAATTCTCGAACGTTCCAAGTGTCTGGAAATTCGAGAACATACTCCTCTTTTCCATACCATGCACTCCAAGGAATCGTAAAGGATTTCACCAACTCCTCTCACGTCCTTCATTACAGCTAACCAAAAATTTCCAACAAATTAACTTTATTAAAACTCTAATTTATTTTAAATTATGGAGGATTTAGTCAATGGTAGATTACGAAACAGCTACATACGTTACAGGCATTATAGGAGGCATTCTAACAATTGCTGACGCTCTTACTGGCATTTGGATACCCGCATATATAACTTCTTTTATGTCATTGATACCCTTTGCCAGCCTCTTCAGCGGCCTTATTTTTAGTTTTGATGCTATTATTACCGCCCTAATTCCTATTGCGTTAGGTTTCATTTCTTTTATCGGATGTAGCTTCCTAAGTAATGGAAAAAGCAGAAGAGCTGCAGCAATCTTTCTCATAATCGGGATCATACTACTAACTCTTTCTGTCTTAGCACTATGGATACCTCTTGCTGGAAGCCTCTTTGGTGGGGTAGCCCTTATATTTGCGGGAATTATGGCATATAGGCTTTAACCAAAAAGCTAGAAAAATCTTCTCTAATTCTTTTTATTAAGCCTGAAAAGCATATTTTCCGTAAGCCTTGCCATCAAAAAAAAGAAAGAATTGGAAATAGCTACTACCACTTTAAAGATTCATTCTTGATTTTACGCCAGATAATATTTATTACTTTGCCCCCTACTCAAGCCACTATGGATTCTTTCGTAGAAATTCTTGAATGAATTTAACTATTTTATCTGGGGCGTCCTCCTGAAGGAAATGACTCGCTTCTGGTAACTCGTGGACTTCTGTTCCTGGGTATACTTTGCGCCACAGTTCCACAGTTTTTTTTGGAAAAACGGGATCTTGTAGTCCCCAAATAATTATCTTAGGTTTATCATTCAAAATATTTAATTTATTAATAATGCTTTGCATGGTATTTGCGCTGGGATGATTTTTGCCCACTGGAATATCGCGCGGAAAGGCTTTTGCGCCGATGGTGGACGCTGCATCGGGAAATGGAGCCGTGTAAGCCCGAATCATGGTGTCGGTAACTTTGGTATCTTTACCCACACCACCTCTCTCAAGTAATATGGGTAGTGTTTTTCGGAGATTTTCAAAAAATCCGTCGTAAGTTCCACTTTCCTCCATATTGCTTACCCAAGTACGAGTACCTTCAGGTGCAACCCCTAACCAAGTATTCATTATGACCATTCTTTTAATTCTCCCCGGATGGTTGACAGCGAAACCAAACATGATCGGTCCACCCCAGTCCTGCCCCACCAAAGTTATCTCTTTGAGGTCCAGCTCGAGAAGAAGCTTGGTTAAGTTATCTATGTGTTGAGCCAGATTGTAAGGCTTGTCCTGTGGCACATCACTTTTACCGAATCCCATGTGGTCCGGTACAATTACCCGGTTTGTTTCAGACAGTGGCGGGATGAATTTGCGGTATAGGTAGCCCCAAGTGGGTTCTCCGTGTAAACAGACTATGGGCTTCCCCTCGCCCTCATCAACATAGTGCATTCGAAAACCGTTAATCATTTTGAAATGGGGGTCAAAAGGAAATGTCCCATCAAATGTTTCATTCAAAATATCTTCTCTCAAAATTTTTCACCTTAAAACATTTTGAATCCTAAAAAGTTTAATCGATATAAATTTTTTCGATTTTTTTCAGTTTAGATTAGCTGATTATCTCGTTTAATCTCCCGAATGTTGGTTTCTCAATTTCGTATATTTGCAAGATTTTTTACCTTTTTCCGCTAATATTTTTGTTATTTTCTCTTTATCCGTTTTTATTTAGATTTTACTTATATTAGTGAATTTGTTT
>NZ_JBRAKS010000069.1:0-14511 GCF_052745115.1 Candidatus Jordarchaeum sp. | reverse complement strand
TTACTATAGTACTTAAAATTATTTTTTTGTAGTATTAATACGAAATCCTTTAATATTTAAATCCCTCTTTATTATTAAAGTAAAACCTGAATATTTTTTTAGTACGAATTCGCTTTTAAAATTGAAAATTACCTTCGTCTTTGCAAATGAAGAGGTGAAACATTTTGCAGTGGTTCCGCCGAGCTAAAGACATATCGAGAGAAGTCAAGGAAGAATTCGAACTAACTAGTAAAAGTCTAGCTGAGAGGACTGAAAGAGTACCCGAAGACAAACCCACAGAATTAGCTAAAATATTTAATTGTCCTATGAGTTTAAGCAAAGTTGCTTATCAACTAGAACTCGACGGTGTTATGAGAGCCGAAAAAGCGTTGGAACTTCTCCTATGGGAGTATAATAGAAGAAAGCAGATAGGTAGTCCTGTTGTTCCAGTATTATCCTATGAATTTGACTTTGCTGTGAAAGAAGGTAGGTGGATAGAATACCTTTATAGCGATTTATTTAGAGAAATACAAAAAACCAGGGAACTATACAATTTGGAAAAAGTTATTGAAGGAGAGCACAGTATCCCTGTTGAAAAGGTAATGCACATTCTAAGCGAGAGAGAAAAGCTCGCTAATAATTATCTTGTACCAGTTATTAAAAAATGGAAAAAAACGCATGAAGCCTCCACCAACAATGATGTAGCCATTACCTTATGCGCTGCGGTTCTTAAGACCTCCCACTCGGAGGCGATTATTGCTCTACAACAGGCAAAAAGGAGATTAATAAGGATACTTAGAAAATTTTCCGAAGCTTTTGAGCTTTCCACGGACAAAAGCATTTTTGATTCTGACACTGTATTTAAACAACCTTCACTAATTGGTAAAAAGTTATCTGAAGAAGTTGCAAGTCCCCTAGAAAAAATTTATGTGCTCATTGATGAGTTGGAAAAGTCTTTGCAAGCAATGACTGAATATGCCATAGCCGAAATAATTTTAGAAATAACTCCCAAGCCTATTGCAGTAGAGCCAACAGTTGGAGTTTCAGACTATCTGATTGTAACTCCCCCCATATTGCGAGATGGCATGGTGGGGCCTGATCTTAAAGAGCCCTGTGATTTTCTGGAAAGGGATCTTGTATTTGCAAAAAGAAGAGTAATCGCAGTTAAAGAAAACTTCTTAAGAGAGCGTATAAGAAAGGTGCATAAAGCACTGCAAAATAAAGGTCAGGGAATAGAGGAAAGCGCAGCCTGGATACTTCACAAAATATCGCAAGACTTTAGCCTTACTCCGATGTCAACTGAAAACGCTCTAAAATTCATAAAGAAAGAACTAGAAAACAAAGAGGGAGATCTCAACGAATTAGTAGAAAAAATAATTACGGATTATCTGTGGGATAAAATAGTCTTGCCTATACAATTAGAAGAGAAGGAAGCCTAATTGGAAGAGCGGGTATTATTTTGGCTAATGGATATGCAAATTCCAGATCTAAATTTTGAATTTGGAAAAGCGAATTTTCAGGGAAACCTATTAATTATGTCGAGACAGCTTTGGTCTCTGTTAAAAGACTCCACGGTAAGATCTTGTCTAATAGGACCGGGAATTGTTTTAGGTAAAGTGGATGTTTTGGGTAAACCAGTGCATGTGGAGGAGCGTGTAGGAATAGTAATTTTTGATCCCACAGAAATGAGACCGGACGAACCCACTCCGCTTGTTAACATAATAAGCCCTGAAGTGTTTGATCCTCTAGAATCTTCAACCAGTAAAGAGATAGAAAAAATAATTGAAAATATATCCGTTCAAAAAGGTAAAATTCTTGTTCCAGAAGAAATGGCAAAAATTAAACACCGAACCGCCCTGCCTATCACTATGGGACGTGAAATAAGTCTTATAAAAGCCAAAGTACGCCATGTTTCTGGTGTGGATAGAGCAAGGTTTGTACTAGGAGGAAAACACAGAGCCATATACGGTCCTCTAGCAAAAGGATTAAAAGAAGCCAAGTTCCACGAATCGGCGCTTAACAAGATTCTTAGAGCCGATACTAAAACATTTCAAATGTTTACCAGAAAAAACATAGAATCAACATGGACCATAATTGAACAATATCCAAAAATCTCAGCGAAAAATGAAGCCTACGACCAATTCTCTAAAGAATACCGAAAAGTATTAGACACCATATACAAATATGAAGACCAATTCATATACTAACTACTAAAAAAGATGGACTCTCGATCTTTTACACAAAAAATTTTCTAGCTTAAAATCTCCTCAATAGAAACTTTTTTTATCTTGTAGAACACGGTTAAAACCAAAATAAATAATGAGGAGTCATAAATGAGGGTGGAAATATACCCCTCTGCATTATCAAAGATAATAGACTTTGCAGCAACCGACCTAAGAAGAGAATCCGCCGGTTTCCTGATAGGAAAAATTGAGGAAGACAAACTCCAAATAACCGATAGCTCAATGACCAGCCACAGTGGCACCGCTGGGTACGTCGTTGTGGAGGATACAGAAATGGCGGAAATAGCAGAGGAATTAAGCAATAGAGGAGAAAATGAGAAAATAATCGGATGGTGGCACAGCCATCCCCGAATGGGAGCAGGATTTATGTCTAGAACTGATGTAACCACCCAAGAAAAATATCAAAAAATGTTTCCCCAAGCCATAGCGCTCATAATCGATCCTGTAAAATTCATACAAACCAGCAATATTGAAGACCTAGACTATAAATGCTACACAGTCGCCGATAAAATCTACAAGCCCCTGAAAGTAAAAATAGCCGAAGACAAGAATAAAATTCTACTAACCACATTCAAATCACTAAAAAGACTCAGAATAGACATTCAAAGAGTGCTCAAAAAAACTTATGAAAAAGACGTAACCCTAGAAACCCAAAAAATCAAAAACACATCAGAAGCACACAGTATAATACTTATCCTATGGACAATAGCATTAACAATAACAATAGCCCTAATAGTACAAAGCCTGTAACCAAAAGTAAGCCATCATACCCCCGCAACGCTAAGTAAACAAAAATAAAAAACGAGAATTTTAAAATTCATTTTTATAATTTATACTACAAAATAAGATTCGTTGAAATTCTCACTTAACATTCAATATTTTTCTTGCAGTATCTATCAGTTTCTCTTTCTTTTTTCTATGGTTTTTTATCCATGAGAATATTATGTCCACAACTTCCTGTTTGTGCTCTCCACATAGCAAGGTACCATTTTTACAGTTCTGATAATTCTCAATAATTTTCTCATCGTCCTCCATAAAGTGAAATATACACAACTCTTGAATCATACATTTCTCCGGCTCCCCACCCAGCTCCTTCTGCTCCGCAATAGTCGCTCTTCCACCCGTTAACGCATTCATAACCTTCATTCTTATACTCTCCAGATCTTCACTGAGATCAAAGTAACTCATAGGATTCCTCTTACTCATCTTCTCCGAACCATCAAGTCCCCTCATCAGACGGTGAAAAGTAGCACTGGGAAGAACAAAACCGTAAGTAGAGTGTAGTTTTCTAGCCAAATCTCTCACCAAGCGAATGTGAGGATCCTGATCAAGCCCCACCGGAACAATCACCGGCTTCGGACCTCCAAAATCCGGGTGTTGAGGCAGTGTGATGTCACCCGATTGTACCATCGCACTCAAGTAAAGCCCAAAATTAGTCTGCTCACCATACACCGCATTCATAGTAGCAGTTGTAACATTGGCTCCAAAGATAAAAGCATAATCCATCACCCTCTTTTCCTCAGATTGACGCCAAACATGCGCGTTTTTAGGATCCAACCCTAGAGCCAAAATATCAGCCAAATTATCTACAGCTGTCTCAGTAGCCTCCTCGTAAGGAATCCTATTATCCGCATAGGACTCAATATCCGCTATACAGTAGAAAGCCTTAGCCCCAAACTCCCGCTGAAAGTAAACGATTTCCGAAGCAGTCATGAGCGTGCCTAGATGCATAGCTCCACTCGGCTTGATGCCTGACATCACTGCGAATGGTTCTTTTTTTTCGATGGCTTCCAGTATTTTTTGTAGATCACGGTGTCCGAATATGATTCCTCTTCTCATGTATTTGTTGGGGTTTGGTATGCGTTTTATTATTTCTTCGTCGAAGGGTTCGATTCCAAATTCTTCAAAGAGTTTAGCGTAGTCTTCAACGTACGTAGAACCCCAGGGATCTATCACTGTTTTGTGTTTGCTTTTTTTACTCATTTTTTTGCCTCTTGAAATTTTGCAGGTTTTGATTTTTTTCTGACATCGTGGAGATAAATATTAAACCTTTCGTAAAAACATCGTTTAAATCAATTAAAATAATATTATTGTTTCTTATCAGTAATCTGAATATATTTTAGGTTCTGTTCATTAAACTTTATTTTTTATGTCTTGGACTTTTCAACTATTTTAATTTTTACGGGTTTGGAATCAATTTAAATAACTCGAAAATTATTAATGGAACATATTTATATATTTCCAAAAAATTTAGTTTTGTCTACTTGAATGTTAAAATGAGAATTTTAATTCAATATTTGACTTTTCGGAGGCAGGCTTGTGTCTAAATACAAGATTGCGGTCATTGAAGGAGATGGAACCGGTCCGGAGGTTATAGGTTGTGCATTAAGAGTGCTCAAGTCTACGGGTTTAGATGCCGAATTTATTCCTATTGAAGCAGGATATTGGGCTTACCAAAAATTTGGTAAACAGGTTACTGACTCCGCTTGGGAAATCATTCATGAAAGTAACTGCATCCTCAAAGGACCAACCACGACACCGACTGGTGGGGGGGAAACTAGGATGAAGAGTGTTGCGGTTATGCTTCGTCAGAAACTTGATCTTTACGCGAATGTTAGACCTTGCAAAAGCAGAGCCGGTGTTCCTGTGCCTACCAAGTTTACCGACCTTGATTTTGTGATAGTGCGGGAAAACACTGAGGGTCTCTACAAGGGAATAGAATATGAGATGAGTGAGGATGAGGTTGTTTCGCTGCGAGTATTTACTCGGAAAGGTTGTGAAAGGATCTCTCGGTTTGGCTTTGAATTAGCGAGAAGAGAGAAGCGTAAAAAGGTCACCCTTATTACCAAGGCAAATATATTGCAGATAACCGACGGATTTTTTACAAACATCTTCAATAAAGTTGCCGAGAACTATCCGGACTTGGAGCATGAGGATATATTTGTGGACAGGGCTAATATGTATATGATAACGCGTCCCGACTATTTTGACGTGATTGTTACCAGCAATCTCTTTGGGGATGTTCTAAGCGATGCAGCGGCTGGTTTGATGGGTGGACTGGGATTAGCGCCCGGAGCAAATATGGGTGACAGCTTTGCAATGTTCGAAGCGGTGCATGGTTCCGCACCCCGGTACGCTGGACAGAACAAGGTTAATCCAACAGCAATGATTCTTTCCGCGGTGATGATGTTAAAATATCTTGGTGAAAATAAAATTGCTGAAAAAGTAGAAAAGGCGGTAGACAAAGTTCTTTTAGAAGGGGCAACAAACAAAGAAATAGTAACCTACGATTTGGACGGCACTGCTACCAATATCAAAATGACCGATGAAATAGTAAAAAGAATGGAATAATACTCCAAATATCTCAGTTCTTACTTTCTGCTGATTGCTTCTCCCAGGGAAACCGACCGTATTTTTTATAGTAAGCTGCCAGTCCTCCCACCTTCACCATTTCCAATAAAAAGTCTGGAATAGGTGAGGCGGAAATCTCTGTTTTTTTAGTCACATTGATTATTTTTCCCTTTGCTAAATCAGCTTCTAATATGTCTCCTTGATCCACTTTTTCATTTATTTCCCTGCATATTAGTACTGGTAAACCCACATTGAAAGAGTTTCTGTAAAATATTCGAGCAAAATCTTCGGCTATGACGAGTGAAACTCCAGCATATTTTAAAACTAGTGGTGCCTGCTCTCGGCTGGAGCCCATTCCAAAGTTTTTGCCCGCAACTATGATGTCTCCTTGCTCTACTTTTTTGGCAAAATCGGGATCTACACCTTCCATGGCGTGTTTTGCAAGCTCCTTCATGTCCAAGGTTTTGAACTTGTACTTGCCAGGGATAATGTAATCTGTATTAACGTCGTCTGGAAACTTCCAAACCTTTCCTCTAATCATGGTCGTGTCCTCGGATCTGTTATTTCCCCTTTGATAGCTGTAAAGGCGGCGATGTGTGGAGAAGCCAGATAGATTTCCGCTTCATCGCTTCCCATTCTTCCCTTAAAGTTGCGGTTGGCTGTGGAAACCACCGTGTAGCCGGGGGATGGAATACCTTGATGGGTGCCTACACACGGTCCGCATCCTGGGTTGCAGACCACTGCCCCCGCTTTTACAAAAATTTCTATTAGTCCTTCTCGCAATGCTTGAAGGTAAATTTCTCTAGATGCTGGTACAATAATTGTTATCGCTTTGGTTTTTTGATTTTTCAATATTTTCGCAGCAATTCTCAAATCCTCTATCCTTCCATTGGTGCATGTCCCTATGTAAACCTGATCCACACCTGTTCCTTCGACCTCAGTTACCGGCTTAACATTATCAACTGCGTGCGGACAAGCCACCACTGGAACTAAATCATCAGCATCTATTTCTAACTGAGAAATGTAATCGGCATCTGGATCGCTGGCAAATATTTGATATTGATTCTTGGTCAGTCTTTTTTTCACATATTCTATAGTTTTGCGGTCTGGAGCAATAATTCCGGTTTTACCCCCCATCTCAACCGCCATGTTGCAGAGGGTCATTCGCGCCTCTACACTCAACTCATTAATGGTGTCTCCTGCATACTCTACCGCCATATAATTTGCTCCAGAAGCGGTAATCTTTCCAATCACTGTTAATACAATATCCTTTGAGTACACTCCTTCTGGCAGTTTCCCATTTACTGAGACTAGTAGGGTTTCTGGGACCCGGAACCATAGTTTTCCACTGGCAAACACCACTGCCATATCTGTGGAGCCTATTCCGGTGGCAAAGGCGCCTAGAGCACCATATGTGCAGGTATGAGAATCAGCACCGACAACCACTCCTCCGGGAGCCACATGGCCTTGTTCCGGTAGCAGTTGGTGGCAAACACCGCTACCAACATCATAAAGAATTACACCTTGCTTCTCTCCCCACTCTCTCATCACGCCGTGCAACTTGGAAACCCCTTCGTTTGGGCTTGGAGCGTTGTGATCGAAAACCAGAGCTATCCTGTCCTTATTCCAAACCTTGCCGATACCTATCTCTTGCAGTACCCGGATGGTGAGAGGTGCGGTTCCATCCTGCGCCATAGCAAAGTCTATGCTTGCTACCACAATATCTCCCACGTAGGCGTCGGAATTTGAAGCCTTACTTAGAATTTTTTCTGAAATAGTTTTACCCATATGGCGCACCTGCTAGTCCAGTATAATCACTCACAACTGTGATGGTTCTCATTATCGGAAAGAGATTTAATGATTCTGAAGCGAGAGACCAGTTTCATATTCGGAGTACATCTTTTCGAAATGAATTTAAATTTTATTGATTGCTCCTACCCTAATCTTTTATGATATCCTAGAATATATCCTAACAACAAAAAATAAGTTATTTTCTTACCAACTTTTTATGTTATGCTCTCCTCAAAATTATTTGATAATTAATATATTTCTAAATTTTAATTAGGTGTGGCTTAATACCCCAAAAATTTGAGGATGGCTATTGACCAAAATAATGTGAACTAGTTTTAAAAAATAAAAAAGAATTTGGGGAGAGATATATCTCTCCTATTTATTTAGCTGTAAGAAACACGATTATAAGCAATATAGAAACTATGCCCATTAGTATGAAAGCTATAGGACCGAATATTGACCTAGTGAAGGGGAACGCCGTTATTACGAAGAATCCTCCCGCAATTATGGAGATAATTCCCGAAGATAGAGCTAGCTCTTGTCTACCTGCAACACTCTTTGTTGCTATGAGTGTTAGTCCAAAAATTAGGAAGGCTACTGCTAATGAGAGGAAAGCTATCATAAATAGTTGAATGTTTGCGCTAACCTGTATTATCAGTGTATAGTATGCTGTAATTGGTGGTGGAATATACCAAGTTGTTATTTTATAGGTTAGTTCATAGCTTGGTGTAACAACTGATAGAAAAATAGCTGATGTTGAGATGATTGCTGCTGGAACTCCTATAATGAGATTGAAGATTCCCAATGCACGTTTTCCACTAGCTAAGCACATTCCATACATGCCCACGGATAGTAGTATGATACCGACAATTAAAACAGCCCCCACAAATGTTGTCCCCCTCAGATAGTTCTCAACAAGCGTATCTGGAGCGATTAACCAGAAGAATCCGGGATCAATCATCTGCATCAAGTAGGGTGCAGAAAGCTGTACCGATAAGACTGGAAATAGGCTCCAGATGGTACCAAAATAGACAAAAAGAACTCCTGCAACGCTAGCAACAGTTGAAAAAATGGCACCAAATGCACCGGTGTTTAGTAACGCGCTACTTACTACTCTTCCTGTTTGCATACACTCCCTCCCTTTTTTTAAAAATTGATTAATTTAAATAATTAATAATTATTTAAATCTCTTTAATGGTGCAAACAAAGTTCTCCAAAAAGAAAATACGAGGCCTTTCTACCGAGTTTAAAGTGAAAAATTTTACATCACCAATATTTTAGTTGATGCAGTCATTAGAAAAGAAATAAATTTCACAAAATCTTTAGACTCGATGTAATTAATCTTATTATATCCCGCTAAGGATTCTGGAGGTATTAACGGTTTGACAGAGTATCCAAAGCTAAACAAGCTTTACAATGAAATAGTACGCTGCTATCGCTGCGGATTCTGCAGGGCATCCTGCCCCATTTTTGAAAGCGAAAGAGTAGAGTCCTGGAACGCTAGGGGCAGGATCCTATTATTGCGAGCCTTATCTGACAATGACGTAAAGGTCACGGATTCTTTTATAGACCGTATATATTCTTGTTCCCTATGTAAAGAATGCGAAATTTTTTGTCCCCCGGGAGTGAACGTGTCTGGTATAATAGAAGTGGCAAGACAAGAACTGGTAGATAAAGATCTAGCGCCTCCCGAAGAACAGAAAGAATTGAAGAAAAATATTCTCCAAATAGGGAATGTCTTGGGTAAAAAAGCGGAACCATTAGAATCTCTTTTAGGTCCCATAATAAAAAACCTTCCTGAATCCTCCCCAAATCTAATATATTCTGGATGCGTTACATTATATTCTTACCCAAAAATGGCGCATACAACCCTAGAAATTCTCAGAAACGCCGGGTATGATTACACTGTTCTAAAAGAAGGGGAGCAGTGTTGTGGGGGCTTCCTCAAGATGATCGGTTATAAAAATGATTTTGATTATTATAGTCTGAAACAATTAGACTTACTAAATCAAAGGGGAATCGATCAGATAACCACAATATGTCCTATGTGCTACTCAACATTTAAGCATGATTATCCCCCAAAAGAGATTGAGATTAAACACACAGTTAACCTTTACACCGAATTATTAGACCAAGGAAAAATAAAATTCAGTAATCCTCTAAACGCTAAAATCGTCTTCCATGATTCCTGCCACCTGGGACGCTACTCAGGACTTTTCGAAGAACCAAGAAAATTAATCGAAAATGTCCCCGGAACTAAACTAGTTGAACTTTCCAATTCCAAAAAATCTTCAAAGTGTTGCGGAGGAACAATTAGAGTCCCCTATGCCCGAATAAGAAGTAAAATGTCAGAACAAATAATAGAAGACGCGTCTCAAGTGGGGGCGGACTACTTAGTAACAGCTTGCCCCTCCTGCTTCCACAACTTGTATTCCACATCAATTCTAATGGACTGTAATGTAAAGATCATTACCCTAGAAGAGTTGATTGGCTACACAACAAAGCAACTAGAAAAAATACCTTTGTACAAGTAATAAATCCCCCCAGAAACAACTTTATTATAATAACAGAAAGAATATTCCTTAGACTAGAATTTAATTAATTATATGAACGATATTAATTTAGGTAAAATTAATAATGTTCCCCTATTATTTCAAAAACATACTTACGGAGGACAAAGCAATGTCAGAAATTGAACCAAGAGTGATACAAAGTCAAAATAAATTAAAGCTCAAAGCCGGTAGGGGTTTCAGCTTGGGTGAGATAAAGGGCGCTGGACTAGACGTACACGAAGCAAAAAGACTTTCACTCAGAATAGACCGACGAAGAAAAACAACTCACGATGCCAATATTACCACCATAAAAACTTACATCAAGCAGCGAAAAGAAAAATTAGAAAAGAGAAAAGAAGAAGAAGCCAAAGAGAAACCCCTAAAAGAAGCCGAAAAGCAAGCAGTTTCCGAATTAACAAAAATAGAAGGATTAAATAAAAAATTGGCCAAGAAACTCTTCGAAATCAAAATTGATTCACTGGATGCATTATCTTCTGCAAGAGCTAAAGACATAGCCAAAAAAATAGGAGTGAGCGACACTAGAGCCAAACTTTGGATCCAGGATGCAGAAGTACTAACCGGAAAAGTAAAACCGGAACCAGAACTTGAACCCGAACTAGAGGCGGAAGAAGAGAAAGAAGAAATAGCTGCAGAAGAAGTGGTAGAAGAAATTATGAAAGAGGAAGTTGACCTTACAAAAATTAAAAGCTTAACCAAAGAAGATGCCAAGAAACTAGCAGAAATCGGAATCCTCACAGTGGAAGATCTGGCTGAAGAGGAGGAAGTTATAGAAGTAGCAGAAATAACTGGTATTCCCAAAGACCTGATTAAAGTTTGGATACAAGAAGCGAAAAAGTTGACAAAAACACCTAAAGAAGCCGCAAAACCGAAAAAAGATGTTAAAGCACCTAAAAAGACAGAAAAGCCTACAAAGCCTAAAAAAGAGAAATCTGCCAAGCCAAAAAAGGCAAAGAAAAAATAGAATGTAAAGCGAGCCTTATATTTACACCTGTGTTCTCTGACTTTTTATTTGTTCTGTTCATTTACTAGAAGAGTTTTTTTATAATTTTTCTTTTGAGTTGATAGGTTAGCTGATTAAATTTGCCTGCTTCATCCAAAGCCCTTATTCCCCTAATTTTTATTTTTATTTTATTTTTGGCGTTTACTACTATGTCCTTTCCTTTTCCGTGGACATATCCAATTAGTAAAGTTTTATTTTCTTCATCCCAAACCGAGGAGACCGAAACATTCTTCGGTTTTTCTGGAATAGTCAGAGAAACGCGTCCTGGACTATTCTCATATCCCCAACATTCTAATTTTATTATAGAGTCACTTTTCTCCAAGTTGGAGATTTCGGAGGTTATGTAATTAATTTTTGAATCTTCTATTTCTAATCCCAATGTCCAGATTATTGAACTTCTTCTCGGAACAACCATCTCCTCCACCAGAATTTTTTTATCCAGGTCTGAAGGTGAACTAAACGTTATATCACACTTCTGATCCTTCCACCCCAAATTGCAGGTAAGTAAATAACCAATATTGTCTCCTATCCGTTCACATAATAAAATATTCCCAGAGGAAAAGCAATACCTACTACCCATATCCAATTTTTCAAAAATGAAACGTAAATATTCTGGGTTGGGCAAAAATCCTAATTGCACTATTGAACCCTTTCCATAATTAATCTGGAAACCGCAAGGCTCACCATTAGAAAAAACTAAGGGCTCAACACCCTCAACATCAAAAGTAACAATGAATGGTGATCTTAACTTTAACTCACCAGTGTTAATCCAACCCCCCCTCCCTATCTTCTGTCTTTTAACCTTTAGAATATTTTTCATTAATTCTAAACCATTAAAATTCTCATCCAACTCTGGAACAAATGGAAGAAGAAAGAGAAATCCTCCTTCCTCTACGTATTTTATTAGTTTCTCAATCACTGTCTGCTCCATGAAGTCCAAGCTGAAAACAGAGAGAAGAGGGAGCTGAGCAAGGTTCTCTAAAGAGGCCTGCCTTAGATCCACTGACTCAAAGTTAAAGCCGGCTTTCAAAATTATTTCCTTAAATTTCTCAAAAAATCCACACAGCTTTCTGTAGCCCAAGGAAAAAATGCTTTTCGCGTTTATAAGCCGAGCATACAGGTAAGGGTGATAATAACCTAACACAAACTCGCTTAGCTTTTTGGTCTTTATTTCAGAAGATTTTACAAAATCGATAAAATTTTTAACAATGTAGTATTTGTTAGTTTCCTCACCTTTCTCATTTAGAGGAGCGTCGTGATAATAAATTCTATCGGTGGTTCCATAACCCTTCGGATTAACCCCTCCCGAAAACATATAGAAGTTAACGCCCTTTAAACCGTGAATATAAGCCAGGCGCTCCAAGAGGTGCAGTGTATTATCTGGAACTCTAGAAACAAACCAGCCAGACTGCATTTCCAATGCTAAAGGTGCCACGTTTGTTTGCTCCGCCTTAAGTCGTTCAATATTATTAACAACTTCAGTGCAGGATTCTAAATCGTTTAATAGCTGGGGATATAAATCTATAGTATCAAACACCACCCGGCTTTTCTTCGAAATACTTGCAGGTGGGAGAATATTATACGGTTCATTCGTACATAGCGGAACATTAATCCCCTTTCTTCTGAGAGCCTCTGCAAGTTTTCTGAGAAAATTAGCAACCATATCCTCCTTGAACTCTATCCAATCAAAAACCCAAGCTAAGTGGTGATTACCTTTAACCATGCTTCGAGGAGGTTCCACCATTGAAAAGGAATCAAAACCTGAGCGATACCTCTTATTCAAATCTTCAATTGATTTATACTTTTCCCTGAGCCACTGCTGATATAATCCCTCTTCATTATTTGTGCCAATTACCACCTCATTGTAATCCGTGTCAAAAGGCCAGAAATGAAAACCATAAGACGATTCATTATCAATCTGAATCATAATAATGTTTCCCCCCTTTGTGTACTGATGTTCTGCCAGTAAAGCGGCTACATTCTCTAACCAATTTGTAGTATAATTCAAATAAACGGGGTGAAGACAAGTTATCACAGGGGCTTTTTTAAAAAACCAAAATGTTGGTTTCCCCCTGGAGTTACGCGCCAAAATCTCAGAGTGCTCTCTAAGCAGCCAACCAGGTATGCCTCCATTTATCCACTCTGCACAAATATAGGGGCCGGGTTTTGCTATAACACCAAGCTCTTCCTCCTCAGCATAATTCAGAAAAGTTTCAAGATCCCGCTCCTCAAGAGTGCTTCCCTGAAAATCGAACACCCCGGGACTTACCTCATGCCAGTTCCATGGAATATAAGTTGAAACCGTATTTAAACCCGCATTCTTCAGTTTGGAGAGTCTTTCACGCCACTCTTTTCTAGGAACACGAAAGTAATGAAGCTCTCCACTCAACAAGAAAATTCCTACATCTTTTTCAAATATACCCGGATATAGAGGCATTTTCAGAACACAGCATTAAAATTATTATAAAAAATCTGTAGAATATATCTTATAAATCTAAAGTTTAAATATGAGAATTAACTCCATAAAGTTGAAATTAGCTTGCAATGGTATATATTAAGCAAAAATGAGCACAATTTCTTGGGGAGATGAATAATGGCTATTATCGCTTACATTATGTTATTAACATCGGTAGGGAAGGAGCACGAGATTGCTGAAGAAATTACGAAATACGATCATGTTACAGAGGCAAAAGTGGTGTACGGATCCTGGGACGTGGTGGTTCGAGTATCTCTGGACAACCTATCTCAGCTCGACAGCTTAGTAACAAACATCAGAAAACTAGATGGCGTTGAGCAAACCTCAACACTCGTATCCTCCTGAACTAATCCCCTTTCTATTTTTTAATAAATGCTAAAAAATTCTTAAACCCGATTCTGTACCAAAATTATTCAAATCAAACAAATTTTCTCAGAATCCCCTCAGTTAGATTATTTTGTTAAATGGCTTCCCTCAGAAAACCCGCTGCATCTTCGGGGCGCATAGGATTGATAAGAATCCCGGTGTTAATTTCAAATCCGGCGTGGATAATTAGTTTCGGGTAAAGTCTTAGCTGAAGATGATATTTTTCATCACCAATAGTCTGTTGAAAAGCATAATTATATGGGGGATCACCGAGCACAGTGTGGTATGCCCCAAGAATTTTTCGCGTAAGACTGGCAAAATTTTTTCGCTCCTCCTCCGTGAGTTGAGCAATGTTATGAGCGTGTCTTTTGGGAAGAATCCAAACCTCAAAAGATCTACAAGAAGCGAAGGGACAAAACGCAAAAGCGCTTTTATTCTCCGAAACAAACCTGTCAGAGGAGGCTTCGGATTCAATCACCTCATCATAGATGCAAGTTTCACCGTTCCAACTCTCTTCGCAAACCTTAACCTCCTCAGCTATGCGTTCCGGAATCATGGGAACCGCTATTACCTGTGAATGAGGGTGTGTGAGACTAGCCGTTGTCCGAAACTTACCCATCTAGGACACTTCCAGATGGTGTTCGGTTCCTGCTTCATAGGGGAGCACCTGCCCTTAAGGCATGAACCTCTCCGCTCTTGCAGGCGTTTTACGTGTGTCTCCGCCCAACTGGC
>NZ_JBRAKS010000068.1:0-14599 GCF_052745115.1 Candidatus Jordarchaeum sp. | reverse complement strand
CCTTTTCTATTAATTTTGTTCTTAATTATGTTGTTGTTTACTCCTTTGTTTCGGGCTTAAAAAACGCTTCTTTCCGGGGAAACTTGTTGAGCAAAACACAAGCATATATTTCCCGTATACGGTTAAAAAAGAATAAAAAGAAGGGATTCAATTAGAACCAGTCAGGTGGCGGGGGAGGAGGATACCATTCATCCCAGCCAGGCTCGTAGTATCCGGGAAAAGGTTCAAGTTTCCTACTTCTAGCCCGTAAGCCGGCTATTAACGCAACCAAGCAAATAGTTGCTACTCCCGCAATGCTCCCAATAATCAAAAGATTTACTGTATTGTCTAAACCGACAAATAAGAAAGATAACAAATATTCCCACGAAGGTGGGTCATGATAGATACCCAAGGGAACAATATACAACACATTTTCACTTTCACCTCCACTGTTATTAACTAATTCTAGATTTCCTGAGAAGTGGTCGGGAGATTCACCTGGAGGAACTAGAAATCTGATTTGCACAAATACTTGTGTATTATTAAGAGGAGAAGAAGTAATATTGCCAATATCGAGTAGAAAGTTGCTGGCATTACCTGTCACGGTGAAATTTGGATTAATGATTGGATTTCTGGTTATATTTCCTACAATAATTGTTAGGTTAAGAACTGTAGGAGTTATGTTGTTAAGTGTTAAAGGGCTTGAAATAGCTCTTATCGGAGTTACTATTAAAGGCGGTGTAATATTATTATCCTCTATATAATAATCACAGAGATAATTATATGCCTTGGAAATATTTATCAGTCCAGCTCCCTGCGAGAATGGGTTCAATCCTAAGTCTTTAGCTGTCATCATAAGGGCAGCTTTAATAGTGTTTGGAGAAACCCAAGATACATTAGAATTTTCATCAAGCAGTAAAGCTATCGCACCAGACACAACAGGTGTAGAAGCACTAGTTCCACTGAAAGATCTAGTACTGCTACCATCATTTGAAAGAGTGATTAGGTCTACTCCTGGGGCTACCATATCTGGTTTGGATCGATTATCATCAGTTGGTCCACGGCTAGAAAATGAGGCTATGGAACCGTAATTAAAACCGCTTGCTGCACCCACAGTTATAATGCGGGCTGCTAAACCAGGAGAATTTATACTAAAGTAACCATATCCACCCTCATTGCCGGCAGCTGCCACTACAACAACGTCACTGAGCCACGCATCGTTAGCCGTTATGCTCGAATTATCAGTAGAGTTTCCAGGATAACTACCTAAAGACATTGAGATAATATTGGCCCTAGGGTGAGGAAGTGTTGCATTACCCGTACTCAACGCTTCGTTTATTGCTTCATATAGCCAGTTTTCATATCCCTCTCCGGTTTCGTTTAATACCTTCAAATTTAGGAATTCTACTGCGGGTGCAACTCCCATAGCAGGGCCGCCTGACGCTCCAATTATTCCTGCTACAGCTGTTCCGTGACCATTTAGGTCTTTGGTATCTTCTTCATCTACAAAACTCTTACTATAATTTATCCTACTTTCATTTAGGTAAGTATGGGGGTTGATTCCAGTATCTAGGACTGCGACGAACACACCGGTTCCATTTAAATTATATGGTGGGTTTTGAAGTATGCTGGCTCCTATTGCAGTGTTAACACCTGTGTCTTTGGTTTGGATTGTGTTTGTTGTTATCTGGTGATCGGCTAGTTTAATTTTTCCGTTGTGGCTTATTGACCTTATGTAGTTTTGTTGGGCTATGGTTTCTGCCAGTTTTATTGGTGCTTTTATGCAGATGCCGTTGAGTATGGTGTAGTTTGATATGATTTTGAAGTCTCCGAGTTCTTTTAACAGGTGTATTCCTTGGGTGTAGTTGATTGTTTTTTCAAAGAAGATGATCATCTCGTATTCTGTTAAAGGGTCGGATGTTTGTAATAGTTGTTGGAGGTGTGTTCCCATTTTTGAATCTTGAGTGTTTGTGCTGAGGTGGTTGGTGGGAATGGTTAGTGTGTTTTGGAGTATGGGTTGTTGGTTGTAGGCGAGGAATAGGGAGACTGAGAGTAGTAGTGTTATGGTCGTGAGTAGAATGAGATTTTTTGCTCTTCTTCCGTAGATTTTCATGGTATTACTTCCATTCAGTTAAAGGGATGGTTTTCAGATAATTAGTTAGCGTTGGGATTGCTTTCCTGCCTTTATTTTACTATGGGATTTTTTTCATATATTTATATCGATTTACGCATTTGCTCACTGCGAATTAGTTAGTTTAGTTGGAATTTTTTGAATAAAAGAAGATAGGTTTTGTGGTGATGTGGAGGGTATTGTTTGTTACCCATTACTGAGAACACTAGGTCATCGCTAGCCTTTTACTCGCTGTGCACTATTATAATGGGTATACCCTCCATGTATAGTATCTGATTTTTGTTGAAATATGTTTTGGTTGTGCTAGAGTTTTTAAATTTTGAAAATTTTTCTTATTCTGGGAGATGATTGAAATATTGAATATTATTTTTTGACCCGGCTCAAAATTTTTGAGATTATTTTTTGGGCTGATTTTCTTGTTCTATTAGGGAGAGAAATTGTTTAACTTTGCTTTCTAGCTCTTTGGGGTCTGTTGCGCTTTCTGTGCGTGCTTTTTCCACAAGTTGCTCAGCTTCTTCGAGCCATTCTGGAGATTTGTTTTCTGCCTTCGCTCTGCAGATGTGATGGTTTAGTTTTGCGTATAGGGCACTTATGGTGCTTCCCATTTTTTGTAGTAATTCTGATGCTTTTAGATGGTTTTTCGATGCTTGTTCCCAATCTTTTTGTTTCTCAGCGCTTTTTGCGGAAGCGGAGTGGGCGTAATATTCTGCTATGAGAGCTTTTTCTACTTGACCTATTTCTCTTAATAGGTTGGATATTTTAATCTGGTATTCTGAAACCGTTTTCCAGTTTTCTCTGCTGCCCTCGTGAAGTATTAGTAATTCGTAGGCCCTTATTAAGGCAAGCTCTTTCCCCCGGAAACCGGTTTTTTCCAGAATCTCAGCAATCTGTAGGTAGAGTTGTGCTGCTTTTTCGAATTCTTTTTTTGTGTAGAAAATTTCTGCTTGGATATTTAGTCTTCTTCTCTTGGCGGTGAGCGCCGCTTTTTTTCCCAGTTTTTCTAGTGTTTCTTCAGACTCTGAAAATAGGGTGATTGCTCTTGCAGGATCATTTACTAGTAAACTGTCCTCGGCTTCTCTTAGTTTGCTAATAGTTAAGGTTAGTTCAGCAAGGTTTTCATTTTTAAGTTCTCTAAAAATTTTGGCAGCCTTTTTCCAATATGTGATTTCTAAAGGAGAAAGACCCTTAGTCTCTCCCCAGCCTCTCCGTATTCTTAGGTCCTCTATCCAAGAAACCACGGACTGCTTTATTAAAGTGAAGGCATCTTTTTCTTCCTGGTTGGTGGTTTTTTCAAGGATTTTATTTAGGAACCACTGGGTGTCTTCGAGGATACTTAATCCTAGTTCTCTGAGTTCGAAGACTTGTAATAGCAGGTCGAAAAGTCTATCAATGTAAGAGTTGGCGATCTCCAAAAAATTCACCTATTAAAAACAGTAGTGGAAATGAGTTTAAGAAATTTGCTCGCTTCTTAAAATCCTTAAACTTCTACCGGGAAGATTTAGAAATCTGGATGGTATGTTGACCTCAATTTTAAAAACAGGTCTCAAGGAGTTTGCACTGAGATGACCAATATTTTTGTCATTTTGGGTGATTGGTGAAGATCTATTTTTATTTTTGTCGTATTATTGAGGGCGGTTCTCTCTCCTCTAGTCCTTTTAGATAGTCTTCCAATTGTTTTGCACTTCTGAAGACGTGTATAATGTCCCGATCCACAATTTTTAATACTGCCCATTTTTTTTCCAGGGTGACGTATATTCCTCCGAATATTGAGTCGTGTTTCAGAAAAGTATCTCCGCCGCTCGCTCTCTTGCACCAAAAACCGTTTCTTCTCAGTACATTTTTGAACATTTGAGCACCCTCTCTTATAGATTTGCTAGTCTCCGCTTAATTAGGTTTGAAAATGGAGATATTAGAAATTTAATATGATGAGGATAACATTTGAGAAATATCTAAAAATCATTTGGATTAGTTTCAAAAGTAGTTAATCCGGTTAAATTGGTTTAATTTTTTAGTTTGTATCTTTAAATGTTTTATTCGTGTGGTTTTAAGTGGATTACTTTTTTCTTCTTTGGGTTGCGTCTATGACCATTGAGAACAGTAATGGTATTCTACTGTCCACCCTGTTTTTAACTTCTATTTTGTATGTTTCTGGTGAGGTTTTCAGAATATTTACAAAGATTTGACCATTTTTTACTAATGAGTACTCCTTTTTGTTTGGGTCTCCCCAGATTTTAAGTGTTACATTATCCTCGAGTGAGACTATTATGTAGTTTTGTTTTAGAACTCCTTGCTGCTGCATGATCCCAATTTTTTTGTTATAACGATCCTTAATAGTATACTGGGTGTATTGGGGATTTCCCTCAACTGTATCAATTATTAGTCCTTTGACGTCTCTAACCCTCATCATTATTCCGGAAGATGTGTTTTCACATTCTACAAATCCTAGAAACTCGTTTCCAAGATTATTTACCTCGTATTGAATATTGTTTTTTGAACTCACTACATTTATCAAAAAACCAGTTCCGAGAAAAATGTTAGTTCCTGAGGTTTCTTGGGAACCCTTTTCTTCTACTATTCTGCTTGGAACAAATGCCTGTTTTTCTTTTTTGGAACTTTTAGAGCTTCGGGCCAAAGGTATTATTAATGTCGCGTTATTTTTGGATAAATCTGCTTCAAATTCGAGGAGTTCCCCACAGTTTGGACATTTCTCATGGCGGGATAAGTAATGGTTTCCACAAACTTCACAACGCTTTACCTCGATTTTACTCATATTTTCTCCCCAAAGTGTTTATCCTATCTTATAATATAGAAAATGCGTTCTTATGAATATAGTGCTTTATAAATTAGCAAAACTTTTAGTTTTTATTTAAAAATTTTCTTAATATATACGCCAAATTTTTAGAAAAACCAAAAAAACAGAGACAAAAACCTAGAGGATTTTTAGAAGGGCTTTTTATAAGGTTTTATCGGTATATTCTGGTGGTGGTTGTTTTGGCTAGGATAACCGGTAGAATTCTAAGCATTGCCATTTTTTTATTTTAGTGGTTCTGGTTCAATTGCCACTAGTTATTCGGTCAATTAATACTATAAATTTAGCAAGTGGATTCGTGGAATGGGGGTTACAAATTATTCTAGTTGTTTGGCTTGTTGATTCTCTTCTAATTGCCCTCTCTTTTGAGTGGGTCTCTTTGATCCTTTCGTTAATTCCTTTTATTATAACTCTTCCAGTTTCTTTCATTTACATCACTCTTAATCCTGCGTATGGCTGGATTATTTTTATAAACGCCGCTTTTATTTTCATCTTGATATTTGCGAGAATGGTAGCAAATATAATATAATCTGAAAAAGTTGTGAAATTTTCGATATATTTATTTTCTACCTAAATTTTTATAAAAAAATCGGCTTTCTTCTAGTTAGGTGTGAGTGTTGGAAAAAAAAGGTTTAACATATCGAGATGCGGGAGTGGATCTGGTTAAGGCGAGTGAAAGCCACAAGATTATCGGTAGATTAATCGAAAAAACCTTTTCACTGAGAAGTGGGAGATTTGGTGAAGTGGTGGGAGAGTACGGGCATTACGCGAATTTAATAGATATCGGTTCTGGACGGGCACTAGCTGTTCACAGCGATGGGGTGGGCACCAAGGTTTTGATTGCTCAGTTAATGGATAAATATGATACTGTGGGAATTGACTGTGTAGCTATGAATGTAAACGATTTAATCTGTATTGGTGCTGAACCATTAGCCATTGTGGATTATTTGGCAATCGAGAAATCGGATCCAGAAATGGTAGAGCAGATAATTCGCGGTCTGGT
This sequence comes from Candidatus Jordarchaeum sp., assembly GCF_052745115.1. Lineage (NCBI taxonomy): Archaea > Promethearchaeati > Candidatus Jordarchaeia > Candidatus Jordarchaeales > Candidatus Jordarchaeaceae > Candidatus Jordarchaeum > Candidatus Jordarchaeum sp. The sequence continues at coordinate 8,677 of NZ_JBRAKS010000068.1, read as the reverse complement.
TAAAGGAGCTGAAATGGCGAGTATAGCGATACTGGGTGGAGAAACCGCCACTATGCCCGGTGTAATAAAGGGTGCGGTTGAGGGAAAAGGATTCGATTTGGTTGCTATGAGTATCGGTATGGTTTATCAAGATAAGGTGATAACTGGAGAAAAAATTGTGGCTAATGATGTGATAATTGGTCTACAGAGTAGTGGAATTCACTCTAATGGCTTTTCCCTCGCGAGGAAAGCACTTCTAGATACTGCGGGATTTAATATATTTGATCCATTGCCAGGTTCGAATCAGACTGTAGGTACGTCATTACTTGAACCGACTAAAATTTATGTTCGAGAAGTTTTAGAAATTCTGGAAAAAGTTGAGGTGCATGGTCTTGCAAACATAACTGGGGGAGCATTCTCTAAGCTTAATAGAATTTGTTATGGTCGAATAGGGATGCATATTGACCAATTACCGGACCCACAACCTATTTTCCAGACTATCAAGCAGGCCGGGAACATTAGTGACTATGAAATGTACAGAACCTTCAACATGGGAGTCGGCTTCGTTGTTGTTGCGCCAAGAGAAAGTTCTGAAATTATTTTATCAATTTGTAAGAAAGCGGGAACTCAGGCTCAAATCATAGGTAAAACAACGAAAAAGAAAGGTATTATACTGGAAATAGGCGAAGATAATCTTCTAAAAATGTGAAATTTGAACCCTTATTAAGGCTAAGGTTTATTTTGGATCTCTAACCTTTTTAACATATTTTTAAAAAAATTGGTAGTATCGGTGAGAAAAATTGCCTAATAAAACTGGGAAAAAACCAGCGCTCCCAGAAATAGTTCCCTTGGGTGAACCATCATTTAATGATTTCCTTCTAAGCATATTTAATAGAGGGACAGTAAAAATCTGGAAAAGAAACGATATTAACGGAACTATTGCCCTATTCGTAGATAATTTTACCTTATTCATACTGCTTATCGGTTTACTCCCTATAATTTGGAGCCTACAATACATTCCCGCTTGGTACTTCTCAGCTCTAACAGGAATATACATCGCCCCAATAAATTTAATCGGAATCATCAATTTTTCTGGAGCTCAAATCCCGGTAATAATTCCCCAAGGGTACTCCTTGCTCCCCGATTTTCAAATATACTTTCCCCATAAACCCTGGGGCGTAATATCCGCCCTGCTAGGCGCAGGTGCACTACAAGTCCTCATCGGAAATATTGCCTATAGCTACTATGCATACAAAAAAACCATGGAAACTGGAAAAACGCACACCGCCCTACCTTTTGGAATAAGTGCTCCCGGAACATTCCTATTTTTAGGTGCAATCATCGGACTCTCCCAAACCATTCTTGGCTTTGACCTATACACCGCCATTTCTATAGCAATTCTAGCCAACTTTCTAAGCTCAATTTTCGAAATCATCATCGCTTTTGGCTTAATTGAATATATAAGGAGGCATATTCCAACAGCAGCGGTACTAGGCACAATAGCAGGAATAGGTTTTGCCTGGCTCATCCTAAATAATTTAGGTTATATAGCCGGAGGCCCAATTAATGGGATCTATGGCGCTCTCAACGGATGGCCCTATCTCTCACCCACTATTGGATTTGTAGTTCTATTCATTTTGTTAACGGGAATAATATCTCGTCTAAGAATTTTTAAGAAGATTCCAACAAACCTTTTGGCATTAATTGTTGGAACCAGTCTTGTGGGTATTAACATTTTGTGGCTGGGGGGCTTTAGTCCCTCGGGTGATCCCCTTTACTATTTTGGCGAGATGTGGGCTCAGATATGGGGTGGCACCGGCCCCCAATTTCCATTCGCTTTGATTCTCGCGTTCAGCACCGGAAATTTCCCTCTAGCCTTAAACTATATTTATCCACAGGCTTTCACCTTTATGCTCCCCGGTTTGAGACCCGAACTCCTGGGGCGAGGATTACAGGCCCTACCTATGATTTTGGCTGTTGTTATTCCTTTCCAAATTTACGATGCCTTAGAGAGCTACGCTAACAACAAATCTGGAAATCTTGAAATCGCCCATCAGTTCGGAATAGAGGAGCCCGAGATCTTAAAACTCTGGTGTGATAAATATGGGTATTCTGCAAAAACCACTATGCTCATAGATGGATGTAGCAGTCTGCTGGGAACACCTTTTGGGGGCTGGGCACCTACAGTGAACTACGTAGGATCGGCGAGTTATGTTAGAATGGGTGCGGGAATAGGATACTCGCTGCTGCATGGGATTATTACCGCAGCAGTAGTCTGGTGTGGAATACTATTCCTTGTACCCATGGTAATTCCAGCTAGTGTTACTGTGCCGATACTTTTGGTTATTGGAGGTTTAATTGTGATTCAAGCCTTCAAAGAAGTCTATGAAGAGAATAAAAAAGTGAATAGCCCTGATTTCATAATTTGGGGAGATTTATTTGCGGTAATGTTGGCAATGGTCCCACACTTCTTCACAGTCTTAACTCTTATCATAACTAACAATTTTAAAAGCGCTTACACCGGAGCATTAATGAGTAACGCAATAACGCCCTACCAACTACTTAACAACATATTTTTCATAACCATAAATATTCTAGGCATTCCGGTAGAAATTCCAGTTGCTCAGTATCTGGGCATCTACGGTTATGGGTTAAATGAAACATTTAGCTACTCGAGCGCCGCTTTCGGCTGGTTCGGGATAGTCTTCCTCGGACTAGGAGCAGCAACAGTAGGACTAATCTGGGGAAGCATTGTTTCCGACCTCAACCACAGACGCTTGAGAAGAGCCTTTATATTTGCTGCCATATCAGCTCCATTGGCACTATTTGGAATAATTCACGCATACTCAGTACCGACAAGCCTTGGAGAACTTGCTCTGCGCACTCCTTGGGCATTAGCATATTTGGCGATCGCAATATACTTACTGCTTCTCTGGTGGCGGGCTCCAAATATTAAAGACTGAACTACAAAGAATGAGTATAACCTTTCTCAATTTCATTTTCAATACGTGTTAGGAAGAGATATTATACCTTAGCGACTAAAAAGAAAATAAAATTAAAACTGAGTTTTCCCACAATATTTTATCTACTAAATAATGAAAACAAAATTCAAAAACAATTAATTACTAGTCTACGCTAATGCTAAACCCTAGGAGACATGGTTCATGAGAAAAAGGATTAAATCTATTATTTTTGATTTGGATGGAACACTTATAGATGTTCCCGATGGAGATTTTTTTGACCGGTTGCTAGTGGAATCACTTGTAGAAATTGGATGTGAAGTCCCCAGCCGGGAGCAGAGGGATCAGTTATGGGAGAGTGGTAAGGATTATCAGAAGATTTTAAAATCTTGGGGGGTGCGAAATCTAAATGATTTTTGGAAGGCATTCGATAGAAGGGATTTAGAAGCACGCCAAAGGCTCATGAGCATCAGCAAAATCAAACCCTATGAAGACGTGGTTGTCTTGGAGGGTTTGGCTAGAGAATTTTCTTTGGGGATCGTTACTAATACTCCCATGGAGTTAGCATTTTTGGAATTGGATACCTTTAATTTAACCCAGTATTTTGATTCCATTGTTGCTTTGGGAACTATTGAACAAAAAAATGCAAAGCCAGAGGCATACGGGATTCTTAAATGTATCAAGGAATTAAATAGCTCACCTAGGGATTCACTAGTGGTGGGGGATAAGGATAGTGATATAATTGCGGGAGTAAGAGCCGGTACACTTACTGCTATAATAGTGCGTTCGAGAATCAAAACTACGGTAAAGGCAGATTTTATTATAAATAATCTTTATGAACTAATTGAAGTCTTATAAATTCCCAAAACTCAAGTGTTATTCGAATTGAACCTTAAACAAATCATAATCTTTGTTGTGGTTAATTTCCACTCTTATAATATTATAGTTCGTTTCGAAAAAATCAGAATCATTTTCAATATATGCAGTAATGCCATCCTCACTAGCTATAGGAACTACTTTGTTTGCATATTTTTTAATATCAACTATAGTTGCATTTGATATCTGGATAAATGCTCCGCAGCAGGATTTATATTCTACAAAATTTATAAGTAAACCTCCCATACCCTGAAGTTGATCCAAATTATTTTTTATATATTTTTTGGCGATCGCAGATATTTTTAATTCCATTTTTCACCACAATAGTTACTATTAACATTACATAATATTATTAATTTTAGAAAAGCGAGGTAACATATTTGAGCTTTTTTAAAAAAGAATTGTTTATATGTTTTTCTAAACTCTATATTTATTTACTATTTTTTGACTAAAACTTATAAAATTGCGAAAATCACAATAATAATTTCTAATTTGTGAATATTTCTCAATAAGAACACAATATTTATTAGTGGATTGGCGCCTATTTATAATTAGATTATGCGGCTCACCTAGGTGTAATACCCATGATTCACAATTTTTACTTATTGAAGAAAAGCGGTGAATGTGTAATTCATCGAAAATACGGAAGTCTAGAGACCGATGAGAATCTGGTGTCAGGGTTTTTGAGCGCTATGTTTTCTTTTGGTAGAAATATTAGCGGTCGTAATATTGAAAGCGTGTTACTTGACGATAAAAAGTTCGTATATGTGTGTAGTGACGAGGTTATATTTGCTGCGTATACAGACCGAGATGATATGATCAAAAACAAACTTGATGAGCTTAGTGAACTATTTCTCAAAGAATATGGCAACCTGGAAAACTGGGATGGAGACCGCGATAAATTTGTAGAATTTTTACCTAAACTAGATGCAATTTTTGGTGCTGCGGGAAAAGAAGCTCCGGAAAATATTGTAAACGATATATTTCAAAAAATTCAAACTGGAAAAGGTTCAATAAATGACTCGATGGACGAATTGCTGAACTATTTTAAGGATAAGGTTAAAAAAGTTAATCAGTAATTCATCAAAGTTAAAGATCCACCTTTTTTTATTCATTTAATAGTCGGTTGATTCTATTCTTTCTGAATTGCTGGTAAATTTGTTTTGATATTCTACTTGCTTTTGATAGTGCTTTGCTTTTTGTGTTTTCAAGGATTTGAACAGTGCAAATGGGCATTCCTTTTTTTACAATGGTTCCTGGTTTGGTGATGTCAAAAACCTCGGGAATTGTAATTTCGGGCATTAAGAAGTCGTATTTTGCAAATAGAATTTTTTTTACGGCGCAACCTTGGCTTGGAATTTTTTTAGGAAGTATTCCTTGGTAAGCCTTAATGTGTGCCTCAACCATGTTTAATCCAGTTACCATCTGCACACATTCTAGGGTTCCTTGAAAACGGGGATTAATCTCCATTAAATAAGGTTCATTCTCATGTATAACAAAATCTATTCCATTGGAACCCTTTAAATTTAATAATTTACTTAAGACTTCGGAACCCGTTCTTATTTTATCACAAATGTTTTCCTTAGCAGTTAATGGTACGACGTTCCCACAATAAATGAAATCTTTCGCACCTAAACTGGAGATTCCGATTAATTGTTCATTGACTGATATCGCCAATGCTGATTTACCGGTTGAGAGAAGAGAACAACTGGCATCAATTCCTCTGACATATTCTTGAATCATAATTTTTCTATATTTTGACAATTGTTGGAATATTTTTTCTACTTCATTTATATTTTTAGCCAAATTAATCCCTTGTCCACCTCCTCCCCAAGTTGGTCGGATTATTACGGGTAAGCCTATTGATTTTGCGGCTTCTTTGGCATTATCCTCATCTTTTACAATTATTGAATCTGGGCATGGGATGCCTAGCTTTTTGGCTTCGCCAAAGATTTTTATTTTATCTCTTGAGTTTTTGAGGGTTTTCGGATTGTTTCCGATTATTGGAGCCAATTTATTGAGTTTCTCCCAAATTTGGGGTTGATCATCAAAACCACTTCCCACCAAAATAAAATCTATTTGATGTTTTTCCGTTAATTTCTGAGCTAGTTCTAAAAAAAGACTTGTATACCTTCTCTCCAAGTTTGTTTCTTTGGTTAATTCACTGACAATTAATACCTCATCTGCATATTTGTAGAGGTCAACATCCCCCCAGTAATCAACTACCAGAACATTTAATCCTAGTTTTTTTGCCGAAACTGCTATAGGTCTAGCGTTAAATCCTACCACAAGAACAGTTGACGGACTTTCAACCACGGCTAAGCGGAGCCCTCCATGTCAACACTTTGTGTTTCACTTTCTTTTACTGCCATTTTAATCTTTGCTACAATATCGTTTATTTTTACCTTTTTTGGTATAGCTACAGCAAGAAGCCTATTATTATCAATTTGCTGTGCTATTATCAATCCCTCTTTACCAGCAATAACAGAATAATCACTATCTTCGTTAGGGACCATATTACCACCTATTGTGTGTATAGCGCTTATCATTCCCGAAATAGTAATAGCATCTTCTGCTGGGTGAACCATCAGTGGTACCCCTTCATTGGTAAGAATGGCAATAGTTTTGGCTTCGGGTAAAGCGTTTCTAATATTCATAAATAATCCCTTTTTGGGATATTCTGACATTTCTACGATTAAGGCTACCTTTTCCGAAACTTTCTTAATTTTGTTTATACAATTTTCAATACCTGTATATTCAGCTTTCTTTCTTTCAATGAGCGCAGAAAGAACCATACTCGAGTTGACAGGTAAAGTTATTATAAGATTGTTCTGCGTAAAGGAAAGGATATATTCAGGGGTCTGATTAAGTAGTTTCTCAATAGCTTGAGATGAGATTGAGAGCAGAGTCGCGCTACTAGCGGCTAGCTTATCCTTATTAACTGATTCCTCTAATATCACCATTGATTCTGATTTTCCCTCTTTACTGATTAGGACCAGACCTTTGATAATTTCATCTTTCACTATTTCTTCTAATAGTTTAGCTAGCTCATTAACAGACTCCATCACAATCACCTTTTTTTCAACACGAATCTAATAACACTCGTATATATTTAGAAATGAAACATTTGAATAATGAATTTCGCTTTCCCTTTGTTTTCGATTGTTCTATGTATTATATTAAGAACGTTTAGTTTTAAAAATGTTAGGTGCTACAAAATAATAAAATGGTTTTTAAAAAAATAAATATATAAAAAAGTTTTACCCTAATATTTACAAAAAGCTATAACTATGATTGTAAAAATATTTTCGGTGATCTTTTGAGAGTAATCTTTTTGGGAACCGCTGGAAGTATGATTACAAAAAATCGTTCAAATTTAGCTGTGTTAATCGATGAGGATTTACTCATAGACTGTGGTGAAGGAACCACTCAAAAGCTTCTTTCGATTTTAGGAGATTTGACCAAAATTAAAAATGTTTTAATTTCTCATGGACATGCAGACCACGTTATGGGTTTAACTTCACTAATATGGGCGATGTGGCTTGTTAATAGAAGAACCAATGACCTACAAATAACCGGTCCCGAATATATTGAAAATCTGGTAATATCTTTATTAAAATTAGGATACACGCCACTTGATAAATTAGCATTCAAAATAAAATATAATTCTAATCCTGGTGATTTAGAGAATATTAGTTATATAACTACAGTTCATAAACCTATTAATTACGCCTATCGAGTAGAGAGGAAGGGAAAAAGCGTCTGTTATACTGGTGATACCGGGCCTTTTAGAGAATTGGTGGACTTTGCTAAAAACTGTGATTTGCTTATTCATGAGGCAGCGTTTCCAGACGAGCTTTCTGATTTGGCTCATACATTACATCATTGTACACCTAGTGATGCGGGATTGTTGGCTTCGAAGGCTAATGTTAAAATTTTAGCTCTTTTTCACTGGCCTGATTTTTTCGAAGGAGAAGAATCTATTTTTATTAATCAAGCTAAAAAAACGTTTAATGGAGAAGTTATTTTGGCTAATGATCTTGACATTTTAGAACTATAATAAGATTTTATGGCATTTTTTATTGAATAATAAAAAAAATTTAAATAATAATAATTAAAATTATATTTCTCGCAAAATATTTAAGGTATTTTTGCGATAAATTAATTAGAAATTGAGTATTTTCTTACAACAACGACCAACATTTTTAGGGAAAAATCACAGTATTATGCTTTCAATTTATTAGTAACAATTGATATGCAAGGTGTCGCTTGTGAAGGTCAAAAATGTCGACAGAAAAATCTTAAAACTTCTTCAAGAAGATTCCCGAAGACCCTTTAGAAAAATAGCTACAGACTTGAAAATCTCCGAGCCCACACTATATAATCGAGTTAAAAAGCTTCAGGAAGAATTGGTTATCGAGGGTTTTACGACCATTATCAATCCTGATGCTGTTGGCTTTCCATACCTCGCCTTTATTATGTTAACAGTAGAACCAGCAAAAGAAGAAGAGATAATTAATAAATTAATGAATTTACCGGAAATTATGGAACTGCATATTTTATTTGGGGAAAAAAATATACTTCTAAAGATTAGAAGTCAAGACATAGACTCCATAAGGAATTTTATTAATAATGGATTGAGGTCTATGGAGGGGATATTGAAAACAGAGACGTATCTATCGATGAAAACGGAAAAAGAAACACATATGATACCCATTTAGTAATCCCTTAAATTATTTTTATATTATATTATAAAATTTGAAATATATAAATGTTAATTATCTTTTTAAGAATTATTATTTGTTTAAATTGGGCGTAAAAAGTCTTTTGTACACTTCGAGGTTCGGAATGGTCTCTTTCAA
>NZ_JBRAKS010000067.1:0-14634 GCF_052745115.1 Candidatus Jordarchaeum sp. | reverse complement strand
ATATTTTCTTGAACCTTTAAAAAAGGAGTTATTCGCTTTGCGATTGATTTTTAAGCTTCAATGTTATTGTTGGAAAATAAGAAAGAATGGTGAACGACTATGCCCTCAAAATTACTTCTAAATGAGATCAGAAATATTTTCTGGATTTTTCACACCAGTTATGATGAGATAATTCAGGAGCTAGAAGAACTGGATATTGAAATTGAAGTTGATGATTTTGACATTGCCTTACTGTCATTTCTGGAAACACTCTATGTATTAAATCTTGACAACAACATAGATGAACTGATAAACAAGTATCTGAACATATTAACTGGTCCTAAGGCTGCGATAATGATAAGGGAGGAAATAACTAAGAAAATTAAGGAAAAAGAGGAAAAGGAAGTCTGGGATAACTTGAGAGCTGCCTTATCTCAGGGTGAAATCGAGGAAATACAGGATCTGTTGGAAGGAACCACCAGTTTCATTAAGAAATGGCAAATCCAATGGACGAAAAAGAAAAACGAAGACCATCGAGGGCTCTATATTTGAATTATAATTAGTTTTTATAAAATAAATCCAATTTTAGATCCTTTTTTCCAATTAACCTAATTTTACGCATTATCCTTAAAAATACGATTACAACAATAAACATATAGATAATTTTATATCACTAACCTTGTTCTGCGATAAGGTTCAAGGCTGCAGCCAGAGCTGCTTTCCAGGCAATAAGTTCATTGTCAGCCGAAGTAATAATTATGGTGTCACCTTCATGCACATTAAAGGCTTCTCTTATCATTTTTTCTTCTTCTTGATTTAAATCTCGTATTGAGGGAATTGTTAGTTTTCCTTTTTTACAGATGATTGTGGTCGCTCCTTCAGCGCCCACTTGAATGGCTCTATCGCGCTGCCCTAACCCATCGGAAATCTTGTTAGAGGCGTTTATTAATCTAATACCATAACTATTTTCTCCCCTTATAACGAGGTTGCTTTCCTGAAGTTTCTTCTCTTCAACGATAAGCTTTCGGATTTCTTTAACTGTTTCTTCCCCCTCCTCAGTTAGAACATGTCCTTTTTTTCCTATGGGTTTGATTAAATTCAGCTGAGCGAGGCGTCTAAGCAGTGTTCTGACCACCCCTGGACCCAGCTTTAACTGCTCCTTGATTGTATATCTTCCTATTGGATACTTTTTCTCCGAGAGAAATAATAGCACCATCAATACATCATAGCTGTTAAAACTGGGTATAATTGTTGGAGATGTTTTTATAGATTCCAGTAATTCCCCTATTTTCATATAGATCAACCCTAACTCTTCTTATTTTTAAGAGTATATAAAAATATATTACTAAAATTTTATGAAATAAGTAATAATAACAAATGCCATTACAAAATTTTCTCTAAACATTACGACGAATAATTAGAGATATATTTTGTTAAATATATGGGTAAATTTAAAACTATTATGGAAATTGTTTTCTAAGTGGAAAATTGAAATCTGGATTTTGATTTAATTAATTTAAAATAATTTAAGTGAAGGGATTGTTTTTGTACAAGGACCTTGAACGAGATGTAATAAAGGCTGGAAAATGTGTTCTATGCGGGACTTGTGTCTCTGCCTGTCCCAATGATGTGCTTAAAGTAGACGAATGGGGTAAACGAATAGTGAGTGTGGGCAAATGTCCTATGGGCTGCACAGTCTGCACAGATATGTGTATAGGGCTGCACCCGATTCAAGTAGACCCTATCGAAATATTTGGAAATTTTAAAGAGGTCATCCAAGTACAATCCCTAATGACCAACGTCAAACAGTACTCATACTTCCAGTACCAGCGATTTTACCCTGATTTGGGAGGCATAGCTAAACCCAAAAGTGGCGTGGTATCGACTATCCTCATACACTTATTAGAGGAGAACATAATAGACTGTGCTGTAGTGGCTGGACGGAGACAGGACGATCCTTGGAGATCCTCACCCGCTATTGCCACTACTGATAAAGAGGTGCTCTATGCCTCAGGAACCAAACCCTTCCAGTGCCCAACCAATGCTGCTCTCATTGATGCTATAGTGAATTTTGATCGAGTAGCGCTAGTGGGATTACCTTGCCATATTGAAGGAGCACGAAGACTTGCCCAGAAGTATCTAGAATTTCGAGAAACATTAAAATATTTAATCGGTATACCCTGCGGCACAGTTTTTAGCGCTGAACTGTTAACAAAGCAGGCGTTGGAGATGGGTGTGGACATAGAGCGGATTGTGGCTGTAGATTTTGACAACGAGGTTTTCAAGGAGGAAAATCCAATAAAAAACTTAGGAATGTTCATAGTTACCGATGATGGAAAAAGGTACCCAATGAGTTTAAGTGAGTTTAAAGCCACCATGGCAAAGGAATGCATCAGCTGCAAGGATTTTGCTGCGGAATATTCAGATTTATCTGTGGCTACTCTAGCTGCTCCGGTTGGCTGGTCAACTGTTTTTATCAGAAATGAGAAAGGAAAAGAAATTATTGAGAATATGGTTAGTAAAGGTCTTCTACTCCAACGGCCTTTTAATTATGAAAAAATTGAGGATAAGGCAAAGCTGGAGGCTCAGGCGGAAATGGTTTGGTTAAAGAGTTCGCCCAAAACATGGATGAGCATGGTCACTCAGGCTTTAATGAAGAGACAAAGAACATACTATTAGCATTTATTAACCGCTTTAAGAATCGTTTCCATTTAAAAAATAAGGCTAAAAACTTCATCCTAAATCCACTTTTTTAACTTTGTTAACAGATTTTACAATTAGGATTTTTTGAAGCTTCACATATAATAAAGGTCATGTCTTCCCCATCAAAGAATAATAGTTTGCCAATCAATGGTTCACCTATGCCCGTGATTAGCTTAATTACTTCGGTTGCCTGCAAAATTCCCAATACACCCGGTGTTACTCCTGCAACTGGAAATTTATCTGCTTCTGGTGGGGTTGTTGGGAAAATGCACCTTAAGCAGGGCCCTTTTCCTGGTAATATCGTGGTCATCTGGCCTTGGAATCCGTATATTCCAGCGTGGACAAATGGAATTCTCTTTTTAACACAGTTTTTATTGATCATGAATCTTATTTCGAAATTGTCCATTGCGTCCACAACCACGGTTGCTCCTGCGACGAGTTCTTCTATATTTTGATCTGTGATTTCTATTTGTATTGCTTCCACTTTTATTTCGGGGTTTAATTCTTCTAATTTTTCTTTTGCGGAAATAACCTTGGGTTTACCAATATCTTTTTGCCAGTGTAGGATTTGCCTATTCAAATTACTAAGCTCTGAGCTTTCTTTATCCACTAAAACTAGGTTACCAATACCTGCTGCTGCCAAGTAGATGGATGCTGGACAGCCTAATCCTCCAACTCCCATAACTACAACTTTTGATTGTTTTATTTTTTTCTGACCTTTCTCTCCCCATTCTGAAATACGCATCTGCCTATCATATCTCTCCTTCTCAGATTTTGAAAGACTCATTCTTTTTAAACCTCCGTTGTTTTAGAGGAATAAAATAAGAATTCAAATGTTAATCGCTTTTCACTTTGAATTATATTTTGGAGTTTTTATTTTTCCTCCAACTTTAATGTGGTTATGATATATAATGCGTGTGACCAGGTTAGTGGTATTGCTGATTCTTTTTTCCAAATCTTCTCTCTTATTTGTTCTGGTAGTAAATCCAGATTATTTTTAGAGCGGATACACCAATCAATTAGTTTTTCAGCTTCCTCCTCTCTTCCTATTTCAAGCTTGTACCATGCTAGCCAAAGGGTGGTTAGTGTCCAGGGATTTCCGCCAAAATAATCATCATTTTCAAATCTAAAAATTCCTCCAGTTTCGGATTTTAAAACCTTCTCTAATTTAGCAATCGTCTTTAACATCTTTTTATTATTGGGTGGAATCATTTGAAAAGGTATCGAAACGCCTAGTAAGCTTATATCCGCTGTACAATCCTTAATATATTCATCACTGAAAAGTGACCTTGCGAATGTGCCTTCCTCTCTGTCCCAAAAATTTTCATTGAATCCCTCCCTTAACCTGTCGGAGGTAAAACTCCAAATGTCTTGTTTATCATTGTCCTCTACAATTAGTGCCATTTCCGAAGCCGCTTTTAGCCCAGCGTAAACTGATGCTGTGGTATAGGCATGAATACCTGTTCTTTCTTCCCAAATATCAATGCTGGGAGCCAATAGTTTATTCTCATTGACTAGTTCCGATAAATAATCCGCGGCTAGTTTAACCCTTTCCCAGTTACCATTTAAAAAATCATTATCCTCTGTAAATGCTATGTGTTCTTTCAAACCCCAAAGAAAAATTGCAGTTCCATCAATTTGTAATATATCAGAGTGCGATCCTATCAATCCCGCAGTCCAGTATCTCGGGTAAAGAAAACCAAGAGGATTAAGAGATTTAATGAGCCATTCATAAAATTTACGGGACAAATTGTGCTGTGCTGCACAGTCAAGAGCATAAGCTGCATAAACTCCATCTCTCACATAAACGTAACCGTATCCCCGACTAAATGAAAAATCCGCGTCAAATTCCGGGGCAGCCAAAATTCCTCCTTTTCTATCACACAAAAGTCTGATTGCTAGAACCGATCTTTCGAAAAGTTTACGTCTATTCTCATCTACTTTGGGTATTGTGGTTTTACTCAAAAAACTAATAGTCTCCTCTATATTATTCTCCAAAACTTTTTGATTGTCTAGTTTTTTCTTCTCTTCCAGTTTTGATTGTACTTCTTCTAGAGAATTTCCACAGCATATGAATATGGAAGCCTGGCCGATATCTCCAGGGTTTACATCTCCCAAGTTCCAGCATAAATAACCTGCCACATCTCCAATGGCATAGGTGCTTTCTGCAGTGCTCTTAGCTCTCATTCTTAAGCCAAGCTCTTTGTGTTTATCCGCTCTTATACACGAATAAGTATCCATATTTGCATTTGCTCCTAGAGCGAAAAAGTAGTCACGTTTATAGGATATCATCGATTGTGAAGTAGAATCATAATAAATCGCGTTGGCTCTTGGACAATCCATAATACTAAAATCACTATAAAATTCGAGTTTAAAATTTGAACTCTTAGAAGATTTATTCTCAACTTCCACCTTTATCACAATAGTATCTTCATCAGCAAGAGCAAAAACATTTCTTTTAACCCTAATGCCTTTCTTTCGACTAATGATTTGAATAACATTTGAACCTGGTAAATAACTAATTTCATTTTTCCAACCGGTACTAGACAGCCAACTAGTTGAAAAATTGTTAGCAATACCAACTTTGGTTTTAATAATATGACTGGGGAAATCGATTTCTGGCCAAAATATCTGGGTAATATCACCTGTGCTTCCAATAGTGCCCAAAATTTTTCCGTTTCCAAAGATTCCTTCTACGTCTAACTTTTTTCTCATGTAGCTTAACCCCGATGGCGATATCTAATAACGTAGTATTCTAAAATTTTGTTCATTTACTTACTTAAAATATTTGTTTCTAATATTTGTGGAGTAATTTTCAAACCATCCCATATTTAACATAAAACCTGTAAAATATAATAAGTTAAAAATTGTTATTTAAATAATTTATAGTTTAGCGCCATAATGCTTAAAACATAAACTAAAGAAATATTAAAGAAGAATATATATTTAAACTAAATATTATTAAATATTCTAGGAAGCGCGTAAACCATATTTATCTGTCAAAATCATAACCTTAATTTATCTCGCTGCGTTAATTTTTAGTAGGGTGCAAGTCATGCCAGTTTTCGGGAAAGACAAAAAGGAAAGTTACTTAGACTCCCCAATAAAAGGTAAACTTGGAAAAACCTCCAGTTCAAAAAAGGATTCGGATATATTAAATGACGTCAAGTTAGGGATAGAAAGACTTTCAGAGATTTTATCCACCTACCTATCCTCATTTGAGGAGAGATTAGGCACCATTGAAAAAAAGATCGGAAGTCTTGATGGCAGAATCGCCAATCTTGAGAAGAGGGGGAGGATGGGCGTAGGCAGTACCGGGAAAATCGTGGTCCCTTCAGAACTAGTAGAGGATGCCACTAGAACCAGACCAATAATAATTAAAGAAGCACAAGAACCAGAAATTCCAACAGTTGAAACAGAGCCAGTTGCTTCGGAGCTTCCAAGACCCATTATACCTCCCCCCATAAAACCAATCATAACGATTCCCAAGACGGTTTCAGAAGTCGAGACTCCAGTGGCAGAACCACCAACAGAAATTAAAACTGAAGAGTTTGAGAGTAAAATTTCACTTTCCAAGGAAGTTCCAGTGGCTGAAAACTTTTTTGACGAGTTAAGAGCACGTTTGGATAAGAAATCCTCTCAGCTTCCAGAAGAAAATCTATATCAGCCTACCCCAGAAAAAGTGGCGGTGGCTGGAACTAAAACAGCTCCTAAAGTTGCGACAAGTGAAGAAGGAGTTAAAACCGAAGATGATATTAGACTGGTACTGCAGCGTCTCAAAGATTCAATAAGTAAGAGAGAGTAATCCAAACCGTAATTTTTAAATCTGTCCCTGGCACAAGGATTAAAACCTAAGATAAAATATCGGAATTCTTACAGGAATCTTAGGCGGGAAAGCTCCCGACTTTAGTCTTGGGGAGTATCAACAGTGTTTGCTTGGGGCATTAAAGAATTTTTATTGGGAATACATCCTCTTCTTTGGCTAAGCCTATTATCTTTTCGTCTTTGTCTAGTATTGCATAAACTTTTCCGATTTCTATCTCAGTATCGTTTTTTAACAAGTTGATATTTACATAGATGTGTTCTTCTTGGCTTATGGGGTCTTTTTGTTTTTCTGACATAAACTGGAAATTCCCTTTGAACATTACCGGATAAGCGACAAGGGTAGGTACCGATTTTTCTTTTATAATTCTGTGCGGTAACATTGATAGATCATATTGTATTGCAGCCACCCCTGAATGGCTAGCATAAGAGGGATTAATCTGAGAAATATTATATATTTCAGTAAGAGCCGCTATGTCAGAGCGTAATAGAATGGGATCGCTTTTTTCAGAATACTCGCTCATTTTCGCTTGGTCTACCTCAATTTTCCACATCCAGTTTTTTAAATCAATCCAAATGGCTCCCGAAATCTTCTTTTTTTCATCGATTTTCATAAAACTGCCTCCTTTGATATGTATATAAGCTCTAATCCAGAATCTATAGATAATATATTTAATATTTTGTAATAAGGTTGGCTGATGATACGAGTCCCCATTATCAATATCACTTTAATCATGTTAAGAAATATAAAGGTTTAAAGACATCAGTAATAAGATATAGTTATTAAAAAAATAAATTTTTCCTCAGAATCTCTCAAATAGTAAAATGGATTAGAAGCGTGTAAATTTTTAAATGGAAATTAATATAGAATTTCAACAGTTTCATGTTTCTTGTTTATTAAGAATTTGTGAGCCTTGGAGGAATAATATGCACGATGTGCTTAGCCGTATTCACGGTTGTCTAGTTGGATTAACAATAGGAGATGCTCTGGGAGCAGTAACAGAGGATATGACTCCTTTCCAGATAAGGTCAACCTATGGTGTGGTAAAAGATCCCTTAAGTACGGAAATTACTGATGATACTATCTTAAACTTTCTAATAGCTGAGGCTTTAATAGAAAACAAAGCAAATGTAACGCATGAAATTATAACCAAGGCAGTTTTAAAGAGTGCTGATTGTCCTCGTTTAGGCCCCTCCACGAAATCCTCAATACTACGACTTCAAAAGAATCCCACAACAGTTTCTACTACCGGCAATACCAATGGAGCTGCCATGAGAACTTTTCCAATAGGATTATGCACACCTTATGAACCAGAAGTAATTTTAGAGAAAACCGTCACTTCCTCCTTGGTGACTCATGGAACCAGCAGTGCAATTGCGGCGGCTACAGCAGTTGCCTGCGCAGCCTCCGCTGCGGTTGAAGGATTTAGTGTGAATGAAATAATTGAGGCTGCTTTTGAAGGGGCAGAGATGGGTGAACACTTTGGTACCAAATCTGGTAAAAGTGTGGCATTCAGGATAAAATTAGCCGATGAACTTGTGAGTAGCCAAAAAGAACTGTGGGAGATACAAAAAATTCTTTATCGCGAAATTGGAGTAAGTGCTCTATCCTGGGAGTCTATACCCACAGCTCTAGCAATTTTTTCCGCTTGTAAAGGCGATATTAAAAAAGCTCTGATAATTACAGCAAACGCTGGAGGCGATACTGATACTCTAGGCTGCATCGTGGGAGGTCTTTGTGGAGCTAAAAACGGTATAAACTCTATTCCTAAGCGCTGGAAGCGATTCGTAGCAAGAATTGAACCGAAGATTCCCACCGGTAACGTACAAAAGGTTGCGCAGGATTTAACAAGTCTTAGAACAAAACTATACTCCGAAATGAAGTCGTTTTACTAAAAGACAGATTTATTAAGTGGCTTTGCCATTAAAGCTATATTTATATTCATTTAATAACAATTTAAAGTTAGAACTCCTAGATACCATATTACAGAAAGGGAGGTAAATTATTTGACAGGTAGTGTAAACATACTATTAGACGAGTACCATAATGAGGAGACCAAGGCCAGGATATTCAACGACATAAAGAACAGTATAGTAAACTGGGGTTTGGATCTCTATGTAAACTCTTCGGATCAGCTTTCTTCAAAGCTACTTGAATCATACAACGCTCTCGCAATTATCGGTCCCAGAAGATGGAGAAGAGAGTACGACTGGAAAGTGGAGGAAACTAGGGCAGTTATGCAATATGTTGAGGACGGTGGAGTACTATTAGTAACCCCCTCTCGAGGAGACAGAAACTACAAAATAACTTTCGCCAGGGAAATTGGCATAGACTGGTTGGGGATGAACTCGAAATTCGTCACTGATTTTACTCTACATCCTATAACTTCTGGAATTTTCAAGATTCACGCTCCTTGGTTCCGGGCAAATCTGATTCCTGAGTGGCAACAACTGGGAAGAGTTCAACTGGGTATAAGGTCTTTTCCCATATTAGCAGTTCGAGAGTTCGGTAAAGGCATGATGATTTTCGTAAGCAGTATTAATCTATTCTCTAAGGCTTTTCTCAAAAGGTTTGACAATGCT
This sequence comes from Candidatus Jordarchaeum sp., assembly GCF_052745115.1. Taxonomy (NCBI): domain Archaea; kingdom Promethearchaeati; class Candidatus Jordarchaeia; order Candidatus Jordarchaeales; family Candidatus Jordarchaeaceae; genus Candidatus Jordarchaeum; species Candidatus Jordarchaeum sp. The sequence continues at coordinate 5,547 of NZ_JBRAKS010000067.1, read as the reverse complement.
AAGCTTCTGCTAAATATGTTCAGTTGGATTAAAGAACTCGCTGAAGGAACAGGAATAAAAAGAAAGAAACCCAAAGTAGAAAAACTGGAGGTTTCTGAAGAAGAAAAAGCTAAGGTAGCCATAAAGATAAAGGCACCGGGACAAGCTAAGTTTTGCCCGCACTGCGGTGTTGAGGTTCCGCCTTTTGCAATTTTCTGTCCAAACTGTGGAGCAAGCATGGAGGAATAAACTCTAACCACAAAACTTTTTCATAAAATCCTCATTTTCACTTAATACATCCAATTTTAAGCCGAAAGCTTTCATGACGCTAAGGGTCTTTTGCACCTTGTTCTTTACTTTTGGCAGTATAGGTTTGCGGTGGCTCTGAACTGATCTGGTATAAAGTGGTGAAAGAATCTGCTATCCGCTTTATAAGCTCCCTTATATATTTTCTCAAAGTATTTTTTGGGGAAAAAACCTTTCATGAAAAAGAAGACAAAATAAGAAAAAAATGTTTCCGCCTTTGTAAGAACTCTTCTAAAACCCGCTAAGTAACCTGCTCTTTTTAACTCATTTATAGTAAACATGTAAGCATCGGTTTCTAGATCTCTAGGGTTTTTCTGCATCTTCAACACAATCTCACTTGTTCTCTGATCCAGGCTAGACCCGGTTCTACGACCCAAAAACTCTCCTAGCTTGGTCAGAAATATGCCAACCAATCCTATCAACATTATTCCCAGACGATTGGGCTCCTCCAAAATGGCCAAGTATCCTCGGGGTTTCAATATTCTTCTGCTTTCCATCATAAATGCTGAAAAGTTTGGGAAGTGATGTAGAGAGGATGAACAAATAACCAAATCAAAAGAATCATCTCTCAATGGTAGATTCTCACAGTCACACCTAATCCAAGAGATATCATCAGAAAACCCATATTTCTTCGACTTCTCAATACCTATCTTAACTATTTCGGAGCTGATATCACAACCCACCATTAAAGCCTTAGAACCGAAAGCCTTGAGGTTAAGAGCTATTTTTCCGGTTCCACAAGCGGCGTCCAGAATTAGAATCTTTTTGGTGGCATCAATATCCGCAAAATTCAATTCGGAATCTATTATGCTTCCATACTTGTAGGAAGTCTTTATATTAAAGATTTCATCATAATATTCACTCTCTATATCGTGTCGCAGTATATTGTTCCTCTTTATTCTCTGAGAATCCAGAATCAATGTAACACACCTTCGGAGTGTTAATCCAGTTATAATTTTTATAGTTTTTTAACAGCTAAGATCGGTTTTTCCAGCCTGCTAATAATGCTCTGAACTAGTTCTACGGCTGTATTCTTTTTTAGTATTTCAGCAATTCTGCATACCGCTCTTAAATTGTGAACCAAAGAGTCGAGCCACCTGAAAATATCGCCGGAATAGATGTAGAGTTCATACTCTCTTTCTATTAATTGGGAAATATTACTTGGTTTGAGTCCAGAGAATCTTAATTTGGTTATTTTCTTGGCTAACTCTATTTGGCTACATTCACAGAATGGATTGTCTTTGCATTTACAGTTGAAAAAATTCAGTATCCAGTTGGCGAAAATATCCAAAACCCATTTTTCCAACTTTTTTGGTTTCTTAGTTCTTGAAACATCCATTATATCCAATATTGCTCCTGAAAAGAATCTAGTTGGAAAGTTTGTATTATAGGCTCGATTCAGCTCTGCTTGCACTCTTGAGGAAAGATAAACTGATTCAAAAGGTTCTAATCTAATAGCAAGCTCCAGTGGATCCATATCGATATTCTCCTTAACAAAAACGGCTTTTGCAGGGGTCAGAAAGGAAACAGTGGCTGCCCGCCCTAAAGGTGAAATTGTTACTTCATTTCCGTTTCGGAAAATCATCGCACTCTTCTCGAGATAATCCAAAACCTTATCTAGGTCCACCGTTCTTCCAATAAGTTTTTCATAAAGATCCTTCAGTTCTGTAACTGTAATATTTTCTCTGACAGATATACTTGCTAATAATTGCTCTGCACATTGTTCCAGAGTATAGTTTGGATAGATTGCCTCTATTTTTCCTCTAAGTATCTCAATAGCCACTTCATCTTCAGTTTCTTCCTGGGCTGCATTATATCTATAACCAGGCTCAATAAGAATAACCACTTTTCCTCTTTCATGTTTTCCATATCTACCAGCCCTACCCGCCATCTGTTCAAAGTCCGCTACTGTTATCCATTCTCTCCCCTGGGTTAGGGACTCAAAAATCACTTGGCTAGCAGGGAAGTCTACGCCTGCACCCAAAGCGGCAGTGCTAAAAACTGCAGCTATAATTCCTGTCGTGAATCCTGTTTCTATCCTTTTTCTTTGAGCGTAGGTTAAGCCTGCATGATATGCTTCTGCAGTTATGCCTCTATCCCTAAGTATTTCTGCCAGTCTGTGGGCTCTTCTTCTAGAATAGGTGAAAACAATTGTCTGACCCCGAAAACCAAATTTGCTTATTTTCTTAAACTCGCTTCTGACCAGTTTTTCGATAAATTTTATTTTGTCATTCGAGTTTCTGGCAAGTATTAAGTGTCTTTCCAAAGGTACTGGACGCTTATTGGAAACCACTGGTTTTAAGCCCAGATTTTCTGCCAATTCTTCGGCGTTACTGACGGTCGCAGAGAGACATATAATTTGGGCATCGGGATAGAGTTCTCTAAGTCTTATAATTATCCCGTCTAGTTCTGGTCCTCTATCCTCATCATCCAGCATCTGAATCTCATCTACGATGATGGTTTCGATTTCTCCTAGTTCGGGGTAACGCTGCAAACGTAACAGGTAGTCGAGTGCCTCATAAGTGGCTGAAACTAAATGAGCGTCTATAACCTCGCTATCCACGATTACCAGTTCCTCGTCTCCCACATCAATCCTACTCATTCCCACCCGAATAGCTGTCCTAATCCCCAGTTTCTCATATTTCGTTTTAAACTCTAAATACTTTTGGTTAGCTAGAGCCACGAGAGGGGCAAGGTAAATCATTTTCTTTCCTTGGAATGCTTTGGGTAGGCCAGCAAGCTCCCCTATCAGGGTTTTTCCGCTGGTGGTGGAACTCACTATCAGCAAATTCTCTCCTTTTAGTAATCCGGCCTCTATGGCAGAGATCTGCACTGGCATTAGTTCAACAATTCCACTATTGGATAGAGCCTGGGTCAATTTTAGTGGTATTGGAAGCTCTTCTAAACTCATAGTTCTCATTTCTTCGTCGGCTTCGATAGTATCATATAGTGTTAAACTTGCATCCTTTGCTGGATCAAAATTTGGAGACAAAATGGTTAGAATACTTTCCAAATCTCTTTTTTTAGCCAAAATATTCCAAAGTCTCTTTTTCATATCCGGTGAAATATTGGCGCCACTGAATTGTAATTCCCTATCCAATTCTTCCCTCACACAGTTCCAACACATCTTTTCTCCACGAGTATAAAATGTGTTATCTTTACCAAGAACGGTTAAGAAATCATCAGCTAGGCAATACTTGCAAAATTTTAATATTTCTCCTTTTTTAATTCCAAAATCTCTAAACATTTCTAAAATATGTTCCTTGAACTCCTCAGGGAAATCCGAATTAATAATTATCCTCCTAGCGTTACGCAACAGTGAGATGAACTCCCTAGGCTGAATATAGGACTGTCTCCCATTTGAAGAAGCTCTGATGCGGAAGGGTCTCAAAAGATTGTCTTTGGGATTATAAAACTCCACCAATAGACGGAGATCCGGCTTTACTCTTCTTAGCTTAGGGTTACCCTTAAAGAGCATAACCTCTGCATTAAATTCCTTATTTTTCTGAGCGAAAGTCAGTACATAGTTTTTAGGGAATGCTTCCAATAGTTACAACTCCGTTCACAGGAAAAGTAAAGTGGGTTCCGACAATCATTATGATAATTTTTCGAAACGACTTAAAACTGGTATCTGTATGCTTGTCTTCACATATTAGTGGTGGGCTAAATTTTTTTCTCATATTTTAGATAGCAAAGATTAAAAATCGTTCACATCCCTTTAAAGATGGTGGTGCTTGAATTGAAGGTCACAGAGCAGATTTTTTACTTTCCAGGAATAAACTTTGACTGCAATGTATTCTTAATAAAAGATGATTCATCAGGTGAGCTTACCCTCATAGACTGTGGAACCGGCTTTTTCTTCGATCGCCAGATACAAAGAATTTCACAAGATGGGCTGGATCCTCAAAATATTTCACGCGTGATATTAACACATGTACATTTTGATCACAGCGGGGGACTGATAAATTTTGTAAGGGAATACTCCCCAGAGGTAAATGTTTTTCACCTTGAAGCTGATAGCATAGAAAAGGGTGGAAACGGTCTCCTACTGGCAAGAGAATTCGGCCTTGAGTTCACCCCCACCAAGGTTCACAAAAGACTAAAAGAAGGGGAAATAATTAAAGCTGGTAGTTTTAACTTGGAAGTGCTTAACACGCCGGGACACACCAAAGGCAGTATATGTCTCTACGATAGGAACAGTAAGGTGCTTTTTTCTGGTGACACTGTTTTTACTTATGGTAGTTTTGGCCGGGTGGATTTTCCCACCGGGGATTCCCGACAAATGATTCAATCGCTAATCGAGCTGAGTAAGTTAGATGTTCAATACCTGCTCTGTGGACACTTGGATATAGCGACAAAAAATGCAAATGAACAAATTAAGCTTTCAGTAAAAAATGCTCGACTCTGGGTTTAAAAAATTTTTTAAGTTGGTAACTTTTTTGGAATCCTCTTTCGTCGTATAAAATTGTTTGCCTTTAGTTTTGTTTAAAACAGGCTATTGGGCTGAGTCATCGACAACGTAGCGGTAGATGATTGTTTTGCCCGCGGTTTTACTATCCCTTATTATTTTTATTATGTCTCCCGCCTTTACTCCGATTGCTTTAACGGCGGGGTCAGACACTCTTATCCAAGGAAGGTCTTCTTTTTTAATATTGTATTTCTCTAAGATTTTGCTGTATTCTTGGGGCTCTGCTATCTCATGTTTTGGAACAAGGTAGTGATCAAATATGTTCAGTATGGGGTAGTCTACGATGAGTTCTATGTTACTGTCTGTTGCAATCTCTCTGGCTTTGGGTGTGCTTCTTTTTCCTCCTACCAGAAAGCCTTTTGAAGCCCCTTTCTCGTCCATAATCTCTTTTAAACCACGCACCAGGGCTGTTCCTATGACTTTTTGGGCATCATAACTTCTAATTATGAAAATGGTTTCTTCCCCATTTTTTATGGCTTTGATGAGGCGATAATTCCCTTCTTTTTTCTCTTCGATTTCTTTGACTTCGTAACCTCTTAATTTCAAGAAACCGATAATTTTTTCCTCAGAACTCAATTTATCACCCTTAAAAGTGGTGAAGCAAATTAATATATAAACACTAGGTATAGTACAAATAAAAATCTAATTAAAAAGATGAAAAATATATGTATCTATAATCACTTTTTAATAATTTCTTTTTTACATAAAAGATTTTTAAATTATTAAACTCTAAAAAAAGATATTATTTATTATTATAATATGAGATACATTTATCCTCTATAGTTGATAAAAAT